>JBBRUH010000208.1:0-9473 GCA_038248005.1 Cytophagales bacterium
CATCTTTATCTCCAGTTGGGCTTCATTAATCGCCTCTTCTGAAAGCGATTGACTAATAAAATGATACTTATATGATATCGTTTCCTCAATCTCCTCATTCGATAATTGACTAATCTCTTGCTCTGTTTTCATTTTTTTAATTTTTTGAGTTTAAGCACCGTTAAAGGCCTGAACGTAATGAACAGTTCATTACACCTGATGTTATATTAACATCATGCACTCAATCGTATCTTTATATAAAGGATGAGAAGTGTGTGAGTTTAAATTCCCACCCAACGAATACTTCCCACCCGCATATATAAAAAAGGGGAGAGCCTTTCGGCTCTACCCCTAAAGACCTGCAAGCAACTCCTCATACTGCAGAGCGACAGTCTCTGAAGTGATGCTGAACGCCACCTCCTCTTCCAACCTACCCTTAGGACAAAAGAGGAAATACCTTCCCGAGTCCTCGTTGTCTTCCTGTATCTCTAGGCCCATTAAGGACCTAAAGACCTGAGGCTTACTGACTCCCTTCTCTAACGCCGTTCTTATGATGGCGCTGAGCTCCTTAGTACACACTAAGTTATACTCATTATTATCCTTAGCAAGGATGATCAACACCCTCCTTTCAGAGGAGTTCAGATTCTTCTTCACAAACTTCGCCTCATACCCGGCGAAGATGTCTTTGAAGATACCTGCCACCTTGTACTGCCACTCCTTTCGGATTGTCTTCACTAAATTCATAATTATTGAATTAATTGTTTTAAATGATTCAAGACCGGGGCACTACCCCCACTTGCTAAACCCTGCTGGGGGTTGATAATGGAGGTAGACTCCTCTCCCCCCCATATAACCCTTGTAAAATTTTCAGAAAAAATTTTTTTATAAGACCCTCCTTATAGGGGGCCCTCTAAAATTTTAGAAAATTTTTTTTTGGTGGGAAATAATTTATTTAGTTATTTTAATTTGAGCTATTAGAAAGTTTTGTATATTTGTGTTAGAATATAACTAAATATGGAAAAGATCATCATTCAGAAAATTAGGAGTCTTAATGGAGATTCGTATTCCTTAGCTGAGAAGTATTATGGGATACTTTCTGTTATTAATGATTTGAAGTTGACACAGCGTGAAGTGCAACTCATAGCATTTACAGCTATAAGAGGGAATATCTCTTACGCTAGCTTTAGGGAGGAATTTTGTAAAAAACATTCTACTACGTCCCCTACGATAAATAATATTATCTCCAGGCTAAAGAAGTTTGGTGTGTTGATTAAAGTGGATGGTAAGGTGAAGGTGGCTCCTGTTATTCTTTTGAATTTTAATTTAGATGTAACATTAGAAATTAAACTTACACATGGAGACTAAGAAGCCCCAAACAATGCCCGTAAAAGATTTCCTTATACGAAGGATGTCAATAGATACAGCTATTTCTGTAGAGGTAATAACGGCTGTGGTAACACATCAGTTTGTTTCTATGGTGGAGGCTACAAAGACGGTGGATAGTGTGGAGCTGTCAGGTTTTGGGAGATTTCTCTTTTATAAGAGAAAGGCCTTAAGAAAGTTGAAATGGTATGAGGATGGTGTTGAGGAACGTTTGGGACAACTCTTGGATCCCTCTATAACCGATAAGAAGAGAAAAGGGACAGAAGATAGCTTAGAAGGATTGAGGAGTAAAATAGAAACATTAAAAAAGAGACTAAATGAAACTTAATTGGACTCACATATATGAAGGGTGGTCTAACCACTTATTTCCTCCAGAGGAGATAAAAGGACTTATACAACAGACAGCTACAGAGAGGATAGAGGTATGCAAAGATTGTCATTTTAACTCAAGGTCAGCTATTGAGCATTGTACAATATGTGGATGCCCATTAGTAGCTTTAACAAAGTGCCTTTCATGTGATTGTTCTGATAGTCCTCCAAGATGGAGGGCAGTGTTAACAATAAATCAACAAGAAGATATTAATTCAGGAGATGAGCAGACGTAACGAAATATGTATTAGGAATATACCACTAAAATCTTTCATAGATCATTTGACAAGTATCTATGAACAGGGAGGTGTATTTATTGATATTGTTGGCTCTTCCAGGGAGAAGAGAGATACTATAGGTATTATAGTGTATGATGAAAATCCTTTTGATATAGTAGAAAAGGAGTTCACAGGAGAAGACTTAAATAATTTGATAAATGGCGTTAACTAAAACTACATACGTAAATACAGAATTAGAGTGGGCAGAAGAACAACTTTCTTCATGGAGGGCATATGTAGATGCTCATCCTCTCCACACAATGACTGATAGGATAGAGTGGAAGCCTACAGCAAGAGGGGGTACAATACCTATGGTGATTGCTTCTATTGAAGCCCAGGGAAAGTTTATACAGGAGACAATGAAAAATTATTTGGCTCTGCTTGAGGTAGTAGATAAGCTTAGGGAGAGAGAAGAATCTAAGAAGGTAGTGGCGAGAGGTGGTGCGGAGATAGGGACACAAGCAGAGGAATTCCTTAGTAAAAGGAATCATAAATGAATAAGCTCCTTAATATAGATTACAAGGAATGGTACATGAACCAGAAAAGATTGCCAGATAAGCAGTCGGAGGAGTACACAGCATTCTTTAACTTTCATAAGAAACTATGTCTGGAAGGGTTTATGATGAATGGGACATTTATAACCCCCTTTTTATATTGGCACCTTAATATATGGCATACAGAGGTAGACGTCATAGACGCCAGAGGAAGGATTAATGATAAGTATGCTAACCCTCTTCTTAGAGATAATGAGTTTATAATTACTAATGAGATAGAGAGGGCTCATGTAGAGAAGAAAGGTCTTCTTATTCTTGGGATACGAAGACTTGCAAAGAGCGTGCTAGAAGCAAGTTACATAGCTTGGGGAGCCACATTTGATGAGGATTCACAAAATGTTATTGCTGGGTTAAATGCACCTGATATAAAATTGGTTACAGATAAACTGGATAAGGGTTTAAACTTTATACCGGAAGCCTGGAGATGGCAGAGAATTGAGGATAATTGGGCTAAACAGGTTACCCTGGGAATTAAGACTAAGGCTGGAGAACGTATTCCCTTCTCACAAATTATGATACGGAATTTGGATGAGGGTAATAATGAAGAGGCGATAGCAGGTACAAAACCACGTAAACTAATTATTGATGAGGTGGGAAAAGGGTCCTTCTTAAAAGGATTACAGGCAGGAGAGCCAGGATTTACAACCCCTTATGGCTGGGGATGCTCCCCTATCCTCACCGGAACTGGCGGGGATATGTCTAGGTTCATGGATGCTAAAAGCTTGATGTTTGATGTGCATAACATGAATTTTCTGGAGTACAATAATGAGGATGATGAGAAACGTATTCAAGGCTTATTCCTTTCCTATAAGTATAGGATGGAAGCCAAAGAACCATCTACGTTAGGAGCATATTTGGAGAAGCCAACTAATCATCCTTTATATAAGGTACCAATGCTAGTATCTAATGAGGAGAAAGCATTGAAGATTACAGATGAGAAATTAGAGAAGAAGAGAAAAGCTGGAGATAGGCAGGCATATTTGAAGGAGAAGATGTATTACCCAAAGAAGGTGGATGATATATTCTCTACAGAGAGTACAAATATTTTTAATATAGATTTGGCTAAGAGACAAAAGGCCAGACTATTAGGTTTAGAGAGAACAGGTGTACCAGTAGTACTTGTACATGATGGAGAAAGAATAAAGCATGAGTTTACAGATATGCAGCCAATTACTAGTTTTCCTTTAAGAGCCAGTGATTCAAAGGAAGCGCCTATTGTTATTTATGAATTCCCTATGGAAAATCCTCCTTATGGATTGTATGTAGCTGGAGTTGACCCTTACAGACAAGGACAAGCTAAATATAGCACATCTCTTGGATCAGTGTACATTTATAAAAGGATGCACGCATTAACAGGAGAGAAATATCAGGATATGTTTGTTGCTTCTTATTGCGCAAGACCTGAGAAAAAAGAGACCTGGGAGGAGCAGGCAAGATATTTAATTAAGTATTACAATGCCAGGACACTTTGTGAGAATGATGATATATCCTTTATAGAGTATATGAAAGCACAAGGAGATGGGCACTATTTGGAGAAACAACCTGATTGGTTAATGGAGGTAATACCTAATTCCACAGTGAAGAGAGAGTTTGGCGTTCATAGGAGTGCTCAAAAGATAATAGACTTCCTACATGGAAATTACAAGCGTTATATGGAGGAGGTAGTGTATAAGGAGACAAATGAGAAAGGGGATACTACTTTAGAGCTATTAGGTATTACTAAAATACTAGACCCTATGTTATTAGAAGAGACTATTCAATATAACGATATAGATAACTTTGACCGTTTAGTCTCTGCAGAGCTAGCGATAACTCAAGCCCTTAAGATGGATCCAATTATGGGGAGAGTAGGGGGAGAGGGTGATTCGAGAATTAAAGAGCTGTTCAAAGGTAGGTCACACAATGTGTTATTTACCAATTCACGAGGAATGTTTAACCAAAAGAAACGTAAACTTTTTATATAATGGCAATAATTAGATATACCAAGGATGCAACTATAAGGTATGCGTACTTAAACATTTTTCCAGATCAGTTTAAAACAGAGAAGGAAAAGCAGGAAGAGGGGTGGATAAAAAACACCATGGACTATTTTGCAAATAAGGCTTATGCTGAGTTTAAAAAGAATAGGGAGTCCTTTGTGGGTAATTATGATTTAATGAAAGGCATATTAAAACCTGCTGACTTCTATCAGGTAGACGATAATGAAGTAAAAAGTTTTGCTGATATGCTACAGAAGGATTTAGAACTTCCTGCGTATGTAAAGCATTATTCTATCGTTACCACCCCAGTTAATGAATTAGTAGGAGAGATAACTAAGAGGCCTGACACCTACAGATTTAAAGCTTTTGATGATGACAGTCAATCTGAAGAACTGCAGTTCAAAACTGAGCTCTTACAGCAGTACGTAATAAATACAGCTAAGCAGCAGATCATAGAAAAAGCTGCAATGGAGGGGCAGGAAATTCCTGAAGAGCAACTCCAGCAGATGACAATGGAGCAGGTAAAGGATGAGTTGGATAGTTATACATCAATAGCAGAGAAGTGGGCTAATCATATGCTGACAAGCGCTAAGGCAGAGTTTAATATGAAGGAGAAGAGTGAGGAAGGATGTAGAGACTTATTAATATCTGCTCATGAGTACTTTTTGATTACCGAGGATAACTCAAAGACTGGTTTTAATGTAGAGGAAGTAAATCCAAAGAATGCCTGGTTTCTTACTACTCCCGATATGAAGTATACATCAGACCCTTCAGGCAGAGCTCATGGTGCTTATGCAGCAGGGACAGTGCAGGTAATGGAACTATCAGAGATCATAGAGAGTATTCCAGATATTACAAAGGAAGAGATAGATCACTTAAGAAGTAGTTTGCAGGATTATGGTCTTATTAATGTGAGAGAGTCAAACCTTGGAAACCCAAATGCTACACCTGGACAAGACTCTATAATGTATGACACATATGATCCATTAGTCTTACAGACAAGAATGATTCTTGAGAGTGAGATGAAAGATAGTTCTGAGGATCTTAGAGACTTTCTTGGTTTAACATCAAATGTCTCCTCCTTTGGATACAAATATGTAGTGGTAAAAAGTTGGTGGATTTCTAAGAAACAGATAGCACGAGTAGTGTATGAAGATGCGCTGGGAAATGAACAGTCTATACTTGTAGATGAGAATTATAAGTCCGGCACTATACCTACACAGATATCAATAGAGAAGGGATGGGTTAATCAATGGTATCAAGGTATTAAGATTGGTCCGGATATCTACCACGTTAAACCTTATAAACTATTAAACTATTGCCCTCTTATTGGTACAGTGTATGAAGTGAAGAATACAGAGGCTAGAAGTCTTGTAGATCTCATGAAACCTTTTCAAGTGGTATACAATGTTTGTATGAATCAGTTGTTTAACTTACTTAAAAAGGAAATAGGTAATGTAGGATCTGTAAATATTCGTAGAATACCACGACTTAGAGATGGAGATAGTGGGGACTCAATAGATATGTGGGAAATGGAGGCTAGAGAGAGAGGTATCATATTTGATGACGACTCCCCTGAGAATACAAAAGCCCCTGTGTCTAATCAATCTGTAGCAAGGAATATAGACCTTACACGCAGTAATGAGATACAATCAAGATACAACTTGGCTGTACAAATGAAAAATGAGTGCTGGGAGCTTATAGGAATGTCTAAACAGAGAATGGGATCCATCTCTGCTAGTGAGTCTGCCACGGGCACTAATGCAGCTATTGCTCAATCTTATTCTCAAACTGAACCTATATTCGTAGCACATGAGTATGTACTGGGACAAGTGTATCAAGCTATAATTGATGCTGCACAATATATAACTAGCAGTAAAGCACAATCTACGCTCTCGTATGTAACATCCGCAGGAGAGTCTGCTTTTATACAAATTAATGGAAATGATATAAAATTCAGAGACCTTAAAATATTTAGTACTAATCGTCCTGAGGATACTAAGTTATTTAATGAGTTAAGGGCTCTAGCACAACCTGCTATGCAAAATGGTGCTTATTTATATGATATAGCTATGCTATTCACTACTAATAGTATAAGAGATATTAGAAAAACTTTTAAGGAATTAAAAGACAGGCAAATAGCTGCACAGGAGCAAGAAGCTAAACGTAAACAGGATGAGCTCACTCAGCAGAGAGAGATTGCTCAGGCTCAGATGCAACAAGCACAGATGGAGAAAGAACAGGAGATTGCTAACACCAACTATCAAAATGATTTGGATAGATTAAGCAAAGAGAAGATTGCTTTAATAGGCGCCCAATCTAAAGGACCTCTGCCTGATACTGACAACAATAAAGTACCTGATGTACTAGAGATTAGTAAGTTAGCTAATGAGCAGGATAAGTCCTATAAAGATTATGCCCTTAAGATGGCAGACATACAAAGTAGGAGTAGGGATAATGCAAATAAGTTATCCGTAGAAAGAGAAAAACTACAGGTAGCGAGGGAGAATATGAAGAATGACTTACAAGTAGCAAAAGCTAATGCTAGTGGTAGAAAGCAAAAATAATCTTCTTAATTAGAAAAAACTTTTTTAATGCTATATTACTCAAAAAACTTAAAAGAGAGGATATTTTAGTTGTTTGAAATATAAATCATTCTATATATCTTTACAATAGAAATTATAAATAACTACATATGGCAGGAGAAAATGATAATCCATTCAGCTTTGGAATAGAGCATACTATGGAAATGGGGATGGGAAGCGCTGAGCTTCTTAACAATCTTATTGCTCCAGAAACTTCTACAGGAGATCCTGATGATTTAGAGAAGATTGTAAAAGAGGTGGGAGAGCCTAAGAAGGTTGAGAGTAAGCCTCCTAAAGTTAAAGAGATTAAGGAGGAAGGTAATGAAACTTCTGGGCAAGATATCTTAAAAGATTTTCTGGAAAGTACTGATGAGCCTGAGGCTGATGAGAGTCCAATTGTAAAGGAAGAGATTTTAGAGGAAGAGTCTGCAGAAGTATCATGGGCTACAACATTAGCCAAAGACTTAGAAAAACTTGGCTTTTTTACAAAGGATGAAGAGGAGGATGAATTAGTTGTAAATAATCCTGAGGAGCTATTAGAGAGATTTAAGAGTGAGAAACAAAAAGGAGCTATTGAAATAGTTAATAATTTCCTTGGAAAGTTTGGAGAAGATTATCAGAATATGTTTGAGTCCGTGTTTGTAAAAGGAGTAAGTCCAGAGGACTACCTTAATGTTTATACCAAGGTAGTCAATTTTGCAGAACTGGATATATCCAAAGAAGATAACCAAGTAAAGGTAATGAGACAAGCCCTTACTGATCAAGGATTGGAGCCAGAAGATGTAGAGTCAGAAATAGAAAGGCTTAAGAACTACGCAGATTTGGAAGCTACCTCAGCAAAGCATCATAAGGTGTTAGTAAAGAAGGAGGCTTTAAAGTTACAGCAATTAGATCAAAAGGCTGAGCACGAATTACAACAGAAAACTGCCATTAAAAATCAGTACATACAAAATGTCCAGCATATCCTTCAGGAGAAGCTAAAGACAAAAGAATATGATGGTATACCCATCAACCCGAAATTAGTAAACGAACTACAAGACTTCCTCCTGGTGGATAAGTACAAGACAGCTTCTGGTGAGACCCTTACGGATTTTGACAAAACTATCTTGGAGTTGAAAAGACCTGAGAACCATGCACTAAAAGTTAAAGTTGGGCTGCTTCTAAAGATCATTGAAAAAGATCCTACACTATCAACAATTCAGAAATCAGGCATTACAAAGAAGTCTGACCAGTTGTTTAGTGATACAGCAAGACAGAGAACCGCACCAGTGGTGTCTGTTAAGTCGCAACAAGGAAATCTATCATGGTTCAAATAATGTTTAACACTAAAAATTTAACAACATGTCAACTCAACAACTTCCGGGATTAACTGGATTCATGTTCGCTAGAGTATCCTCTATGGATAAGCGAGCAGTAGGTAAACTTACCGACTCTAATCACCTGGAGTCATTCCATGGCACTGAGCCTGCGGACTATGACAAGAAGATCATCAGCTTGTACACGCAGACATCATTGTTTAGTAATGACTTCATGGATATGATTAACAAGAGTAAACCTTATTACATTACTAATAACAGTGACTCTTGGAAATGGGACATTCAGGTGCCGTACAAATTTCCTAAAATCATTGACATTCCTGCATCCACTGCAGATCTGCAGAAACCAGGTATTGATGGTCAAGAATTTCAGGTGGTACTAGACACTAATGAGTTCTCTAAAAATGCTATTGTATCTGTAGGGACTAAACAGTATGGCCCTCGTTGGTATGTGGTTAAAGATCCACTTCCTTGGAATACAGGATATCTTTACAGTTTTACTCTTGTCTCTGATAATCCTATCGTAGACTTTGTAACTTCTACGTATCTTCAGATTGGTATTGAACTAGAATTGGTTGATGCCTCTATTGGAGAATTTGATCAAGATCTTTTGGGTCTCCCTCGCTTAGGTGAGAAGATTACGATGTTTGAAAGTCTTGGTTCTGGTTACGGATACGAGCATAAGATTACCGAATGGGCAGATGAGAGGTCAATGAGGGATTCTTCAGGAAAACCTCTTGATATTTTAGTATACGCTAATCAGCGTAGAAATGAAATGCCGGTTACCAAGAATGATCTCAAATGGGAGCCCTTCATTGAATATTGGATGCGTAAGAGCATGTTGGAACTGAAAGTCAAAAAAATGATCTGGGGTAAACCAGGTACTGTTAAGACTAATGGTTCAAAACAAGAAGTAAAACGTACTTCTGCAGGCATCTATCACCGTATGCGTAATAATGGTAATGCTGTTCAGTATAACAGGGGAGAGTTCTGTGCAAATCTGATTCGTCAGGTATTTGGAGACTTATTC
>JBBRUH010000209.1:0-9398 GCA_038248005.1 Cytophagales bacterium
GGGCATTTTGAATATAACTTTGTAACTTATGTTCACTTTCTTGTAATATTTTTTCGGTAGCTTTGGTCGAGCTTATGTCAAGTACTATCATCATGATATGCTTCGTAACTAGTTCTGTTGCCTGTACGGGTACAAGCTGAGCTAGATAATATTTCTGATTATACTCAAACTCGAGCATTCTTTTTTCACCTACCAAGGCTCTATTAAGGTCTTCGGCAAGACTTGTATCTTTATGCCATGGAAACAGTTCTGTGAATTTTTGAAAAAGAGTTTGACTTGGTTGTGTGCCTAATAAAAACAAAGAAGGTCCTACTGCATATTGACAGATAAAATCTGTATCAAAGATAAAAAGCCCTCCATTAGGAAGATTTTTTGCAAAATCAAGGTATTTTTTTTGATGGTTGCTGATAATCTTATTAGTAAGAAGCTCCTGTTCTTTTACTTCTTGCACTTTCCCTACAAATCCTAAAAACTCATTAGAATTACCATAAACAGGTGTTTCATACGTTTTGATTAATTTTTGGTAGCCAGCCGTTTTTATTTCTTGTGTATAGACTAAGGGTTGTGAGATTTCGCTTGGATTCTCAGGTGTTTTAGATAAAGTTTTGATTTGAATATGAGATAACTCTGATTCTTTTTTGCCAATCAAGTATTCTGGGCTTAAATCTAAAAGTTGTGCAAAGCTAGGGCTTACATATTCAAATCTTCCTGCAAAGTCTTTGACCCACATAGCAGAAGGAACTTGTTTTACAAAAGTAGCATTGATAGCTTTTTGTTGGTGAGTGTGTTGCTCAAGGTATTTTTGCTTGCTTACATCATTAAAGCCAAGTGCCACAAAGAGAATATTCCCAAATTCATCACTAATAGGCGAAAGGTTAAACTCCTGCCATAGGCTCTGCCCTTGGGAAGATTTCAAGAAAATCTCACGGCTAATCACTTCTCCATGCAAGGCTCGCTCAAAATCAAGAAAAAAACGAGGCATATCTTCTGGATACACGAAAGTCTTAATAGCCTGCCCTATCTCTACCCTTTGCCCAAAAGTCTGGGAAAGTAAGGCTTCTGCTGTTTTGTTAAATGCTTGTATCTTAGATTGTGGGTCAAGCAACAATAGAGGGTAAGATAAACCTTTAAATAAAGCCTCAAATTTTTGCTGGGTATGTAGTAGATTTTCCTTTAGCTTTTTTTCATCATCTATTACCTTGCCTGCTATCTGAATACTCTGTAGCTCACGGTGTTGGTCTAAAATGGGGGTATATGTCCAGCGTTGCCACTCTCCTTTGCCTTGTGAAAATTTGACTTGCTGCTCTACTTCTATTTTCTTCTTATTTAATTTAAGATATTCTATGCGTTCGTTTAATCTTCTTCTTTGTGATATATCATAAAAATCTCCAATTTTATTTCCTATTACGGCTGATTTAGTTTTTCGTAAATGACTGCAAAAACTTTCATTAGCAAATAAGACATAGCCTTCTGGTAAGATTCGGCAAATCATCTCAGATTGTTGGTCTAATATGGATTCTAATAGTGTACTCACTGTGTATTTATCTTCATTTAGCTCAGTGTTCATCGTAATTTGCTATAATTTAGGTCTTTTTGATATTTTGAAAGTATATATTTTACCTTAATTTTACCTAAATTTAAGCCAAAGTAAAAGTTTTATTCTACTCACTTTCAAATTTAGTGTTTTCTTAGATAATTTCTACTTTCAATAAAATTATTTTAATTATCTTTCTTCATACTTTGTACCTAAGCAACTCTAAAAAAGTACTTTTTAGGATATAACATTACATTCCTCTATTTTTGTACTTATTAGATAAAGAGAAAAAAATGAATAATATAACTCAATACCTAGAACATACTAACCTAAACCCTTTAATATTGGCCGATGATGTGGAGCAAGCCGTAGCCGAAACGATTACACACGGCTTTGTAGGGCTTTGTGTGCCTCCTTACTGGGCAAAAAAGGCAAAGCGTGATTTGGGAAAATCCCCTGCTGCTTTGGTTACAGTTATTGGTTTTCCATTTGGCTACCAGCGTTCGGAGGTAAAAGTCCAAGAAGTTAAAAGTGCAATCAGAGATAAGGTAGATGAGTTTGATGTAGTAGTCAACCTATCTGCCATCAAAAACAAAGCTTATCACTGGATTAAGATAGAAATGGCTCAACTAGCGCAGATAATTCACGAACAAGAAGGAATACTCAAAGCAATCATAGAAACAGCCTATCTAGATGAAAAAGAAATGATACAAACTTGCAAGGCTTGTGCGGAAGCAGGCGTAGATTTTATCAAAACCTCTACAGGCTATGCACCCAAAGGAGCTGAGGTAGATAAAGTGCGATTTTTAAGGTCTATCCTGCCTCCTACTGTGGGCATTAAAGCCTCTGGTGGCATCAAAACACTGGCTCAAGCTCTCGCATTCATAGAAGCAGGTGCAGAGCGAATAGGCACTTCTTCGGGCATCTCGATAGTAAATGAGCAAAAAAATATAGCTTCTAAGCAGTGAGGAGTGGGAATTTAGAAGCGAGGAGTGATTCGATTCTTTTTTATTGTTTGATTTAATAGAGATTATTTCGATGTTTTTAGGCTATACAATACCGTTCAAGCGAAGACACTTGAAAGAGGTAAATACTAGTCAAGCGTCTTCGCTTGCACCTCTACAATACAATCGAAATAATATTTCATTAATACTATCAGATATTTTATTTTTAAAATTTCTCTTCCTTAGACAGTCAAAATAAGAAAGCAATCTTGAATAATCTCGTATTTTTTATATTTTTTACTATTTTTGTGCTTTGAAAAATGAATACGTATGAAATTTTATAAATATTTTGGACTCAGTTTGGCAGTAATTGCCCTTGACCAAGTAATTAAGTTATTGGTACATTTTAGTATGGAGATGGGGCCTATGGGTGAGATTCACCTTTTGGGAGATTGGCTTAAAATTCACTATATACTCAACCCTGGGATGGCTTTTGGCCTTAAGCTTGATTTTGCAGTATATGGTAAATTAATGTTAAGTCTATTTCGTATTTTGGCTACTTGTGGTATCGCTTATTATATTACTGTATTAGTCAAACAAAAAGCTCATTCTGGCTTGATTTGGTGCATTGCATTGATTTTAGGGGGAGCATTAGGCAATGTGATTGATAGTACTTTTTATGGCTTATTCATCCCTGGCAACCTCCCTTATGATGCTCCTATGGCTATCTTTCACGGGCAAGTGATTGATATGATTTATGTAGATATTTGGGAAGGTGAGCTTCCAAGCTGGATACCCTTTTTAGGAGGCAAATCTTATTCATTCTGGCCGATTTTTAACATCGCAGATGCCTCTATATTTGTGGGTGTTTCCATTATCTTGATTCGTCAAAGAGCTTTTTTCAAGCCTACCACTGAAAATAAAGAAGAAGATAATGTTTCTGAGAATGAGAATCATAATACATCAGAAGTAGGATAGTTAGGGTATATTCTAAGCGATTAGCAGCTCTTTTAAGATAAATTTTTTGTTATTTTGGCAAATAATTTCATTTTGGGAATAAATATCCCAATATAGTCTTCTTTTAGCATCGATACAATGATTTTGATTTCGCTCTATTCACTTAAAAGGGCTTGAAATGTAAGATTGAAGTTAGAAAGCTTTTGGTTTGGGTATAAAGTTGACCTAAACCTAAAATATCCTATCTGTATCTCACAAGATGTCTTATGATTTCGCTCACGTACTAAGCTGAGATTCAAGGATTTTTATCTTTTCTTCATAGCTTGCAATGGTTTTTTTGAGTTCATCTTCTTTGGTTTTAAGACTTTCAGTAGCTTCTAATGAATCTAGTAAAAGTTGGCGAACACGCACATCTGATTTTTTGCTTTCCGTAATATCTCTCGAAAATATAGACAAGCCCGTAATTTCTTCTTCTTCATTTCTGATAGGGTTAAACCAAAACTCTCTGTAGGTCTTGTTAGGATATTTACCTGAGTCTATCACTTCCACAAAACGCTCTCCTTCTAATGCACGGTCATAAAAAGCTTTCCATCTTTCTATTTGCTTGGCAGGTGTATATTCAAAAATAGAAACACCTTGCTCTATCTCATGACCTTGGTGATGATACACTTCTTGAGATACTTCATTGAATATTAGGAGTTTATATTCTTTATCTAGTGCTAATATCAGGTCTTCAGTATCATTGATAAGTGAAGTAAGATTAGCTTCTGTTCTTTTGATTCTGTTCTCGACTAGTTTTTGTTCTGTGATGTCTTCTATAAATACAGATGCACCTATGACCTCTTTGTCTTCATTGATAATCGGGTTATAGTTTCGCTCTTGATACACTACTTGATTATTCTGAACAAACTGTCTTAAGATGGTAAACTTTTTACCTTCTAATGCTTGCTCATATTCCTGCCAATATTGCTCAATATTTTCTTTAGAAAGAATATTACGTAAATTATCTCCTACACTTAAATCTCTGTAAATCAGACGCATCGCACGGTTTACTACGGTGATATTATACTCAACATCGTAGGCTAAAATGGCGTGTGAAGTATTATTAATCAGGCCTTCAAGATTAGCCTCTTTATTAGCAAGCTCTTGTTGAGTGCGATACATTCGATTTTGGGTATCTTGTAGTTGTTGCATACTTTCACGCATTTGCTCTTCTTTACTTTGTAAATCTTGCGTAAGTGCCTGTGAATCTGATAAAAGATTTTGGGTTTTTAGATTGGTACGCAGTGAAGAAATAGCCTGTCCTATACTTTGGGCAATATTTTCTACAAAATCAATCTGATAAGGCTCTATTTCATGAAAAGAAGCCAATTCTATCATTCCTTGTATTTGTTGATTGGCTCTCAATGGCATGATTAAAAGCGTGGAAGGCGTAGCTTCTCCCAAACCTGATGTAATCATTGTATAATCAGCAGGAACAGTCTTGAGATACATAGGTTCTGCTTCTTGCCAAGCTTGCCCTACAAGTCCCTGACCTAGCTCTATGGTTTTATCTAAATATTTTTTCCGATTATAAGCATAGGCAGCTTTCATCTCCAGATAATCAGCCTTAGGTGGATTGCCTTCTGCCACTACAAAAAAACCTACTTGATTTACTTTGAGATATTCACTTAGATTAGAGACGATGGCATCAGCAAGTTGGTCAAGATTGTGGGCATTCTGTCTGATAATTTCGCTAAAAAAGGTAATCCCTTCATTTGCCCATAGCCTGTTTTCTGTTTCTTGTGCTTCTGTAAATAAACTCTCTTTCATATTTTGGAGAGCTATCCCTAACTCTCCTGATTTTTCAAAAAAAGTATCCGAAGTATTGGCTTTGGAAAGGTGTATGTCTTCTGCAAAATCTTTGAGGTTTTTGAGACTTTGCTTGATTTGATTCAGTTTATGAGCTATTTCAGCAAGCTCACGGTGGCTCGTTTGTATATTTTCAGGAAGATTTCCCTCTTGTAATTTTGCTCCAAAGGTATTTATTTTTTGTAGTTCAGTGCTAAAGTGCCTCTCAATCCAAGCCCTTGCCATAAAGAATAATAAGACAAATAATATTACTCCTATAATCTGAAATGTCCAAATATATGTTTCTTGGTATTGTAACCATTGTCTCTGGCTTGCTGCCTGAATATTAAGGTATTCTTCTAACTGTTGAAGCATGTCTTGTGCTTCTTGTGTGAGAGGAAGTATCTGCAATGAAAGTCGCTCCTTAGCTATCTCAAAACCCTGCAAAGCCTCTGAAGAACTTGATGGTCCACCCATATTAAGTGAAAAGAAGGTCTGAGGGATGGCTTTGTCTATGTCTTGGAGCGTGCGTTGAGATGCTGTAAATATTTTTTTGATTTTTAGCTGAATGTCTTGAAAACGCTCCATTCCCTCACCTTGAAAATCATTCTCTATGATTTTGCGAAGAGAATCACGGTGAGGCAAGAGATTTTTTTGCCAAATCTCTTCAAAAGTAAGTTTGGTATTGGCTTTTTGTTGGCTAAGTTCTTCTTTCAATACAAATTGAGCATTTTCTCTCCAAAGATTTAGGTTTTGGTCTAAATTTTCTCTTAATAGCAATCTGTATCTTTCAGCTGGGGCATAGACCTCTCCCAATGCTCTATCTTGTGCTTGGTAAAGCTGATAAAGTCGAATATTGAGAAATAACATCCCCATAATACCTAATAAAGCCAAGCCAAAAAAACACCAAAGTTGTACTTTTAGTGAATTAAGCCATACTCGCACAAAACGCTTTTTAGACATTTAAAAAAAATTAACCATTTAAAAATAAAACTCTTGGTGGTTCGTGAAGACACGAACCACGGAAAAGTGAAGACATAACCCACGGAAAAGTGAAGACACGAACCACGGAAAAAGTTGCCCTTGCAGACACAGGCAACGACATAGACACAAACCACAGAAAAGACACCTATTCAGAAACAAGTAAAGACATAAAGACTATCCAATAATCTAACCATAAAATCAATAGCTTTCCTTCTGATTAGGAAAATCATTGTCTCTTACGTCTTTCACATAATGACCTATGGCTTGTATCATCACTTCATATATATCTGCATACCTACGCAAAAATCGTGGATTAAAATCTTTATTTATCCCTAACATATCATGCAAGACCAAAATCTGCCCGTCTGTATCTGGACCTGCCCCTATTCCTATGGTAGGTATTTTGAGGCTTTCACTTACTTTTTTGGCGAGTTGTGCAGGTATTTTTTCTAAAACCACCGCAAAACAACCACAAGCTTCTAACATTTTGGCATCTTCTATTAATTTCTCTGCTTCTTCTTCTTCTTTGGCTCTTACTACATACGTTCCAAATTTGTAGATAGACTGCGGTGTAAGTCCCAAATGTCCCATAACAGGCACTCCTGAGCTAAGAATTCGCTCCACAGATTCACGAATTTCTTTGCCACCCTCTACTTTAACGGCATGTGCACCAGATTCTTTCATAATCCTTATAGTAGAACGCAAAGCTTCCGAAGAATTGCCCTGATATGCTCCAAAAGGTAAATCTACCACCACTAAAGCCCTGCTTACCCCTCTCACTACCGAAGAGGCATGATAAATCATCTGATCGAGTGTAATAGGAAGTGTAGTCTCATAGCCTGCCATCACATTGGAAGCAGAATCTCCTACCAAAATGGCATCAATTCCTCCCGCATCTACGATTTTCGCCATAGAAAAATCATAGGCAGTCAGCATAGCTATTTTTTCCCCCCTTGTTTTCATTTCTTGAAGAGTATGGGTAGTTACTCTTTTTATTTCTTCGGCGTAGCTTGACATATATTTAGTTTTTTACTGAATCAGATGATAATTTATAAATTGAATACAATAATAAAGAAGTTAAAATAAGAATTGATAATCTATGGTATTTATTTTAAGATTCAATAATACCAAAATAATAGGAGAGAAAAAAAAGAAAATCATAATTAGCAAGATATGAGATATAGGTTATGAACTATAAGTTTAAAAAGACTCTTAGTAAAGTTACAAAAATAAAATAATCCAAAAAGGTCTATATTCTGCGTACATGAAGTACAAAAGTCATTTGTTGAGCAGTTTATTTTTTCCTTTTTACTTAGCGAGTACCCAAACCCTTTTTATTTAAGAGATTTTCTTCTGCTTAAATTGCTTTATGTATGTAAATTTATACCCCATCAAAATCATATCTATCAGTCTTGAGAGGACTTTTATAGGAGTATTTTTTTATCTATTATTCAATTTTAATCTCTTCTTTCGTTTTTACGTAAGAAAGAAAGCCTTTTTTTGGGCTAAAAAGCTTAAAATAATTACCTTTGCATTCTCTATAAAATCATATCAAACTGTGAAAACTCCTAAAAAAGAGCAGTCTTCTTTCATACTGCACTATATACCTGATTTAAAAGCAACTATTTCTTTAAGTTATCCTATCGTAATAGCACAAATGGGCTTAATTGCTATGGGTGTTACAGATACCCTTATGGTGGGTATTCTAGGAGAAGCCGCCCTAGCTGCTTCGGGCATAGCCAATGCTATTTTTTTCTTTGTCAGTGTCTTAGGGATTGGTATTCTCTCTGTAGTCCCTCCACTGATAGCGAGTGCTAAAAGTCGACAAGATTTATCAAAATGTAGTACCTTGTTTAGTAGTAGCCTTCAAGTAGGACTCGGAGTAGGTTTGTTCAGTATGTTCATCGTCCTGCTGATGAGTTGGAATTTTGGATGGTTTCAACAAACGCCAGAAGTGAGTCGCTTGGCGATTCCTTATCTACAGGTTTTGGGTATTTCTGTGATTCCAATGCTGTTGTTTTTGGCTGCTAAAAACTTTACAGATGGTTTGTCTATCACCAAACCAGCTATGTATGTCAATTTTGCTTGTTTTTTCTTGAATATTATCTTCAATTGGGTACTGATATACGGAAAACTAGGCTTCCCTACTATGGGATTAAATGGAGCAGGCATTGCTACGCTTCTCTCAAGGGTTTTTATGGCGTTGGGCGTTATTCTATTTATTATGTATTCAGGTAAAATACAGCGTTGCTTGCCTCATTTTGATGGTGTAAAAATATCTATTTTAGAAATCAAAAAAATCTTGACGCTAGGCTTGCCTGCTGGGATGCAATATGTATTTGAAGTAGGTGCTTTTGCAGGGGCTTCGGTGATGATAGGCTGGCTAGGCACTTCGGAGTTAGCCGCTCACCAAATTGCCATCAATCTTGCTTCCATTACTTATATGATAGCAATGGGCTTATCAGCCGCCGCTTCTATCAGAGTAGGAAATGCACTAGGAGAAGGAAATATTTTTCAAATAAAACGCAGTGGTACTTCTGCTTTTGTGATTACGATAGTGTTTATGTGTTTGAGCTGCTTGCTTTTTATTAATTTTAGTCTAGAGCTGGTCAATTTATATATTACAGAAGGAGAAGCTGTAGAGATAGCAGCTAGTTTACTTGTGATTGCAGGCTTTTTTCAACTCTCAGACGGGTTGCAGTGTGTGGCATTGGGAGCATTGAGGGGCTTAGAAGATGTCAATATTCCTACACTTTTCACGCTGATTGCCTATTGGGTGGTAGGGTTGCCGTTGGGTTATGTATTAGGATTTCACACCTCCTTAGGAGTACAAGGTGTCTGGATTGGACTTTCAGCAGGGCTGACTATTTCTGCCATTTTGCTTACTTTTAGATTTTATCATCTTGCCTCCCAAAAAAGAAAACATCAAAGAAGAGATTTAGCCTTGGAATTTGCAGGGGAAGTGAGGAAGTAATTTTCTGCTTTTTTTAAACCATTAAGAAATTAAGAGTGGTGAAGAGGCTGATACTTCAACAAGCAAGGAAAACTTAATGAAACTTCATCTCTTAATGGTTCATTTTTTTAAACCATTAAGGAATTAAGAGTGGTGAAGAGGCTGATACTTTAACAAGCAAGAAAAACTTAATGAA
>JBBRUH010000210.1:0-9393 GCA_038248005.1 Cytophagales bacterium
AATACTTCTATTGTTTTGGGCTTGTGGAAGTTCAATAACCTTGAAAACTCCATGTTCTGATAAATCAGATTCTTTTGCAAATTCTTGTGCTATCTCTGATTCTGGGTGAACAACATGACCTAATATTTTTCCTTGTTTATCAACCGGAAATGAATAATAATCTATTCGCAAGTCTCTGTGTCATTAATTCAGAAGGTGCATTTTTACAGCCTAATAAAAATCCTGAAAAATGAACTTCAGGATATTTGGGATATAATATCAATTGAGTATTTGGTGCAGGAAATATTGCTCCTTCATCACTTATCCAAGAAAAATTCACAGAAGCTTTAAATCTTTCTCGTTTCCAATCTCCTGCATCTACAGTTTCCACACTTGAAATTGGGAGTACATTTATTATTTCAAAGCTACCACCAAAATATACTTGATTTTTTGAGTTATCATTTGGAGCAAGATTTTTCACTAAAATTTCTTTACAACCGTTATTGGCGAACAGCGATTTCAGATTTGTTAAGTTCATAAATTTTCATTAATTCTTTGACTATATTCTTACCAACTGCCTGAATCAGTGGTGTTGCCACTGAATTACCAAATTGTTTATATGCTTGATTGTTTGAAACTGGAATAATAAAACTATTAGGAAACCCTTGAAGTCTTGCACATTCTCTTGGGGTTAACCTTCGTGGGTTCCTACCCTCCTGTGGTATTAGTATTTCTGCTCCATCCTTATAATATCTTGCACTCATTGTTCTTGAAACACCATCAAGGTTTGTCAAGCCAAATCCAAACCCATTTCCTTTAGCTTGGTGTTTCTTTTTATATTCTTGCAGATAATGCCAAAGCTTGTCGGATAGAGTGTATTTATCATCAACATGTGGTTCTAAAATATCTCGAATTGCTAACTCCACATCTTTTGGTTTTGGAAATTCGAACTGCTCTTCTCCACTAAAAACAGACTTATCAAACCCAACAATAATTATCCGTTCTCTATGTTGAGGGACATAGTATCGAGCATCTAAAACTTTATAATAAATGGAATAACCTAGTTCAGTCAATGTTTCAACAATTACTTTGAAAGTCTTTTTCTTATCGTGAGACACAAGATTTTTCACATTTTCCAGCATAAAAGCTTTTGGCCTTTTGTATTCAATTATTCGAGCAATATCAAAAAATAAAGTTCCTTGAGTCTTATCTAAGAAACCGTGTTGGCGACCTAATGCATTCTTTTTTGAAACTCCTGCAATTGAGAAAGGTTGACAAGGAAATCCACCAAGTAATATGTCATGATTGGGTATTTCAGTTTCTGAAATTTTGGTAATATCTCCAAAGGGAACTTCTCCAAAGTTTGCTTCATAAGTTTTTTTCGCAAACGAATCCCATTCACTTGAAAACACACATTTACCTCCATTATTTTGATAAGTAAAAAGGAAAAAATAAACTGCTCAACAAATGACTTTTGTACTTCATATACGCAGGATATAGACCTTTTTGGATTATTTTATTTTTATAACTTTACTAAGCCAATCTTATCCCACCAATTCCAGCAAACAAGTCGATAAATTTAAACTTTGGCTTTTTGGGAGAAGGAAATGGAATATCCCACTCAAAGGGCAAATATGATTGAAAGCTTGGTTCTTCAACTATATTTAAGTTCTCGTGTAACTCAGTCAAATATTCCTTAGCTTTAGGCTTATAATACTGAGACACACCATTTTTATGATTATGAAAATAATGTGTCAAATGAGCCATACCATCTGTAGTTTTTTTATCAATAACGAAATTCAATTTCTCTCTAATTTCTGTGTACTTTCTTTTCATTTAAAATTGAATTTTGATCTGTTTAGTATTTGAATTTCTAATGTATTTGGCAGTTTCTTCAGCTACTATAAAAATCGTTTCTGAACATTTGTTTTGACATGCTTCTCTTGCAAACTTGTCTGCAAAGAATAAGTCTTTTATTCTTTGCTCTTCAATGTCAAAGAGTTCTCCCAATTGTTTTAGCTTAGATTTTGAAAACTTTTGGCTTCCATTTTCAATACGACTAATCGCACTTGTATTGATTCCGATTTTTACTCCAAGGTCTGTTTGAGTCCATTCTCGTTGTTCTCGTTGGGTCTTTATAAAATGTCCGAAACTTTCCATAATTAGAATTTTGACTATGTTTTAGCAAATGTAATATTTGTTTGCGATTTTATGGTCAAGTTTATCCTATTCTTTTTATCGCAGACAAAAATCTATATCCACAACCCCTACTAACAAAGCCAAAAGATATATAACCTAACACTCAATCACATTAATCGGCACTTTGACAGCCAAGCCACCTTCGGAAGTTTCCTTGTATTTTTCACTCATATCTAAAGCCGTTTGCATCATCGTTTCTATGACTTTATCTAGGCTTACCTTTGCGTGGGCAGGGTCAGATTCTAGGGCAATATTGGCAGCAGTGATGGCTTTAATCGCTCCCATAGAGTTTCGCTCTATGCACGGAATCTGCACCAAACCACCAATAGGATCACAAGTAAGCCCCAAGTGATGCTCCATCGCTATTTCGGCAGCCATCACAGCTTGTGCAGGTGAGCCACCCAAGCCTTGGGTGAGGGCAGCGGCAGCCATTGCTGAGGATACGCCTATTTCTGCCTGACAGCCTCCCATAGCCGCTGAGATAGTTGCTCCTTTTTTAAAGATACTTCCTATTTCACCTGCTACCAGTAGAAAATTCACAATGTCATCCTCTCCTACTTCTCCGCAAAAACAAACATAATACATCAATACAGCAGGAATTACACCCGCTGCTCCATTGGTAGGGGCAGTAACGACACGCCCAAAAGCAGCATTTTCTTCATTGACTGCCAAGGCAAAGCAAGTAAGCCATTTAGAAGTTTTCTGAAAATCTACCATTTCATTGCGTACTGCCTGAAACCAATCTTCGTCATTCTTAAATTCATTCGTACCCAAAAGGCGTAGATTGAGTTGTGCAGCTCTGCGTTTTACTCGTAATCCTCCTGGAAGCTCTCCTTCTAGTTGCGTTCCCTTAAACATACAGGCTCGCATGGTATGCCATATTTTTAATAAACCTGATTTGATTTCGGCTTCGGTTCGCCAGTATTTTTCATTTTCTAAGACGACTTCCGAGATAGACTTTTGTAATTCTCCACACCAATAAAGCAGGTCTTCTGCTTTTTGGGTAGGATAAGGAATTTCTCCCTTTTGAGTTTTGGTTTTGGTTTCTCCTTCTTTGACGATAAACCCTCCTCCGATAGAAAAATAATTTTGCTCAAAGGTCTGATTTTCACCATAGATTGCTTTAAACTTCATTCCGTTGGGGTGAAAGGAAAGACTTTCAGAATTCAGAAATACTAGGTCTTTGGCATATTCAAAAGAAATTTCTTTTTTACTCAAAAGGACAAGCTTTTGACTGGTTTTGATATGATTTATTTTGGAAGTAATTAGGCTTGTATCCATGGTTTCGGCATTTTCACCGCCTAAGCCAAGTAAAATGGCAATGTCCGTACCGTGTCCTCTGCCTGTTTTGGCAAGAGAGCCATAGAGAAATATCTGCACTTTTTGGACTTGCTCCAAAGGCGTTTCTTTCTGAATGTCTAGCAAAAACTGTTGGGCGGCTTTCCAAGGCCCCATAGTGTGTGAGCTAGAAGGGCCAATGCCTATCTTAAAGATATCAAATGCACTGACCATTTCGAGAGTACGGGGTTTTAACATTGTGTTATTTTTTATGACAAAAATACGATATTATTGTATCATTTTTATATAAATCTCATAGATTTTTAGTACAGCAAGTTGAATTCTAATGCTGAGTAGCTTGGGACGATGCCCCAAGTTTTGATGTTTAAGCCTTTCAGGCTACAGTATATAGTTGTTACAAACTATAACAGTTATTAACCAAAGCCTTGATTGACTTAGCTATAAATCTCATATATTTTAGGTTCTAAATCACATGCAATACCAGTCCTTTGAGATACTCTCCTTCTGGATGATAAATATTAACAGGATGGTCTAAGGGTTGTGTGATTTGGTGTAAAATACGTACTTCTCGCCCTACATTGGCACAAGCAGTAAAGATGATTTTACGAAAAGTATCTCTATCAATGCTTCCTGAGCAAGAAAAAGTAAAGAGAATCCCACCCGAAACTATCTTTTTTAGCCCCAATTCATTGAGGCTGATATAGCCTCTTATGGCATTTTTGACAGAGCGTTTATTTTTGGCAAAGGCTGGTGGGTCTAAGACCATCACCTCGTATTTTTCAGTAGTGTTTTTGAGGTATTCAAAGCAATCTTGAGAAAGGGCAGTATGGGGAGCATCTTCACCAAAATTTGATTTGACATTTTGCTCACAAAGGGCTGTAGCATCCTTAGATATATCTACCGAATGGACATGCTTTGCACCTCCTGCAAGGGCATAGACACTAAATCCACCTGTGTAACCAAAAGCATTTAAGACCGTTTTTTGGTGGGCATATTTCATCAATAAATGTCGGTTTTCTCGTTGGTCTAAGAAAAAGCCTGTTTTTTGTCCTTCCTCCACATTTACCTCAAAACCCAAACCATACTCCAGGATATTTACTTTAGGAGAAATCTCTTGACTGAGCCAGCCATTTCCCAAGCTAGTTTTTTCAAATCTTTGGGTATTTTCCTTATTTTTAAGATAAATGTGCTTGAAGCCAAGTTTGTGTAAACCAGCTAATAAATGAGGGTAAATTTTCTCTGTGCCTTTGATCAAGATTTGAAGTACTACTACCTCACCATAGACATCAGCTATTAAACCTGGCAAAGAATCTCCTTCTGCATGAATTAGTCTGTATGCATTGGTTTGTTCGTCTTTGACATATTTTTGGCGGATTTCGTAGGCTTGTTTGAGTTTTTGAAACCAAAAATCTTCATTTACTTCTACTTTATCTTTGCCTAGATGTACCATACGGCAGATAATCTGACTATTGGCATCATAAAAACCTGTGCCTAGGTATGCACCCTTGTCTTGAAAAACTTCTACTAAATCTCCACTTTCCGCCTTGGGATGTGTCTCTACTGCCCCTGAAAATATCCAAGGATGTTTCTGTAAAAGTGATTTTTCTCGTTTGGGCTTGAGGATAAGAGCAGGTAAAGAAATATTTTGTGTCATATATAAATGTAATTATGGATGAATCAAACGTTGATTTAATGAAAAATAATAATCTTGGAAGAGTAAGTCTTAATTTATACATAGTAAAATGTGTGATTAGGACTAAAATCAGGTTACAAAATTAGTATTCATTTACTGATTTAAGTACAAAGATAGTAGATTTACAAGTAGAAGTGAGGAGTAAATAGTTAGAAAGCATTAATTATGAAATAAGTGATGAGTTATAAATGATGAGTGATGAGTTTTGGTAGTAAAATTCTGACAACCAATTATTTATAACAAAATTAAAATACAAACTAATTTTGATGAATCACTTAATTCAAACTACTAGATATTTTCGTTTAACCTCACCCAAACCCTCTCTTCAGGGGATGGCTTTCTTCACTTCCCAATGAGGGGAAGGGGTCGGGAATTGGGGTTGAAGAAGTTTTGTCTAGTAATCATGAAATAATTATAATCTATACATTACTCACCACATACAGATTACTTGAACCAGTCAAATGCTTGATTTTTAATACTTTATCAGAAAATAATCTTCACGATTTATCAAAAATTATCAATTATTCTAATATGTATCCAACTTTTATCAAATATACCTGTCTTGTTTTTTGCCTTGTAGTGGCTTCACTCAGTCTTACTCAAAATGCACAAGCACAGCAAATGAGACGCTCAAAGGCATTAAAACCACGCACTACGGAAGGCTATATAAGTGCGGGGCTTCAATTGAATGCAATAAATTATACGGGTGATATTCCCTCAGGGCCTACTTTCACACGCCCTGGCATAGGAGCATTTATCTCTCGAAAAGTTAGCCCCAAACTCCATGTACAGCTTGGAGCAGCTTGGGGAAGAATAGAAGGCGATGACATTAGCACTGACCCAAGTAGTGGCACGTATGCCCGCAATCTTCATTTTAGAAATGATATTAAAGAGCTTTCATTGCTTGCTCAATGGGATTTGATGGGAAGCTATGGCAAACACTTTAGACGAAAAGGATTCACACCTTATTTGTTTGCAGGGATTGCTGTATTCCATAACAATCCACAAGCTAAAATCCCCACTTCTGAAGGAGATGCTTGGGTTAATCTCCAACCTTTAGGCACAGAAGGACAAGGAAGACCTGGCTATGAGGGAATGTATAGCAAAATACAAATCGCAGTGCCTGTAGGCATAGGCTTTAAAATTAAACTAGATGAACGCTGGGATATGGGCATAGAAACAGGAGTAAGATTTACATTTTTTGATTATCTGGATGATGTCAGTGGAGAATATCCAGAAATGGCAGATTTAGGAGATCCTTTAGCCATCGCACTTTCTAACAGATCCCTCGAAACAACGGCTGCACGCACAGGAGAAATACGAAGTTTGGATGCAATTGCTGCACGATTTGGAGCAGTTGAAAACTATACAGGCTTTGATGGACGAAGCTACCGAACTGTACCCAGTTTTAGACGTGGACAAAGCACGAGAGGCAACCCTAACAGTAAAGATATGTATTTTGTAACAGGTATTAGATTGAGTTATATCATCAATGTAGGCTTGAAATGCCCTCAATTTAGGTGGTAGGTTTTTCAGGATTTCTATGACTAAACTTGTATATTTGAATAAAGTACCTTAAAACTTCTAAAATATGCGATTTATCATCAATACCCAAACTTTGGGAGAGTTTTCGGATGAGCAACTCTATGAGTTTTTTATCAGTAATAAAGGTTTGAAAATTGAAAGAAATAGTGAAGGTCAAATTATTATTATGCCACCTACTAGAATCAATACAAGTTTTAATAATTCTAATTTATTAATTAGAGTAGGTCTTTGGAATCAGCAATACAAGCTAGGAAAAGTATCTGATTCTAGTGGTGCTTACACCCTTCCTAGTGAGGCTATTTATGCCCCTAATGTGGCTTAGATTAGTCATCAATGTTGGGAAAAGTCGTTAAAGAAGACCGTAATAGATTTTCGAAAACCTGTCCCAACTTTGTGATTGAGCTAATGTCAGAATCTGATAGCCTTCTCCAAGCTAAATCTAAAATGGAAGAATGGATAGAAAATGGCGTATAACTCGGATGGCTCATCCAGCCCAAAGAACAAAAGACTTGTATTTATAGAGAAAATGGAGAAGTTATTATTCAAGATTTTACTCAGATGCTTTCAGGCGAAAATATATTACCTCAATTTGAAATAACTCTCGCTGAAATATTTGAAAAAGAGTAAGCCTCATCCCAACTAGTCGGATGCATCTTGCTCCAACCACATGTTTCTGCATCATATAGCCGTTTTATTAGGTTTAAATTAAGGCATAAAACTCCTAAAACATATAAAGGGTCTTTGACAAAGTCTATCATATATTCAACTAATTGTTTTATGCCATTTCATTTATAGTCAACTCATTTCTAGCAATTCTTTTGCACTTAGGATAGCACTTTCAGAAGGTTGTGAACCACTAATCATTTGTGCAATCTCTATGATACGCTCATCATCTGCAAGCTGACGAATACGGCTAATGGTACGCTCGCCCTCATCATCTTTATAGACAAAGTAATGGTGATTACCCTTAGCAGCGATTTGGTGGAGGTGTGAGATAGCGATGATTTGGTGTTTGTGGGTCATGGCTTTGAACATATTGCCCATTTTAAGAGCAATCTCACCAGAAATACCTGTGTCTATTTCATCAAAAATAATAGTAGGCATGGCAGTTTTTCCAGCCAAAATATACTTCAGGGTAAGCATTAATCTTGAGAACTCACCTCCTGAGGCTACTTTGGCTATTTCTTGTGGAGCTACACCTTTATTGGCACTAAATAAAAAATTAACCAAATCTAAGCCTTCAGCAGTAGGGCTAATGCGTTCGCAGGTAATCTGAATCGTAGCATTGGGCATACCCAAATCTGCCAATAAGTTCTTAATCTCTGTCGCAATCTGTGGTGCTACTTCTTGCCTTGTCTCAGAGAGGGCTTCTCCTTGCTGACGCATGGTTTGTTCAGTAGTGTCTAGGCGTTTTTTGAGATCGGAGATTTCATCATCAAAGTTAGCCACTAAATTTACTTTTTCTTCTAAATCAACTTGTATCTGGAGAAGTTCTGCTATAGATTTTACTTGGTGCTTTTGCTGTAAATTATAAATAAAACTAAGCCTTCCTTGCACTTCTTCTATGCGTTCGGGGCTAAATTCTACTTTTTCTTCTTCACGCTCTAGTTCTTGAGCAATGTCTTTCATCTCTAAAAGACAGCTTTCTAGTCGTTCTTTCAGTTGTGTGTATGCTGGCAGAAAATGGGATATTTGCCCTAATACATTGACCTTTACACGTAGCTCATCATTGACCGAAACTTCGGAATTAGACAAAAAATCCAATACTTCATTCAGCTTGAGTTTAACTTCTTCCGAACTCTCTAAGAGTTGGACTTCTTGCTCTAATTCTTCCTGCTCTCCTTGCTGAAAAGTAGCCTTTTGGAGTTCGTCTAGGAGAAAACTATGGTAGTCAAATTCTTTTTGTGAGCGAGCAAATTCATCTTGGCGTTTTTTGTATTCGCTCACCAAGCGAGCAAACTGACGGTAGGTTTCCTGGTACTGATTTCTGAGTGAGTGATTATTGGCATAAACATCGACTAGATTCAATTGATATAGATGATCACCCAATAGCAAATTATCATGCTGCGAGTGAATATCTAGCAAATGCACACCGATTCTCTTCAAAATATCGAGTGTTACAGGGGTATCATTGACGAATGCACGAGACTTGCCAGAAGGAGCAATTTCTCTTCTGATAGAAGTATGGTCAGCATAGTCTAGGTCAAGTTCCTCAAAAAGCGGCTTTAAATGGTATTCTTTCACCATGAAAAAAGCCTCTACTATACATTTTTCTTCTGTATTGAAGAGTGCTTTTAGGTCAGCACGATTTCCCATGAGCAGACCAATTGCTCCTAGCATAATCGATTTACCTGCTCCTGTCTCACCTGTAATGATATTGAGCGACTCATGGGGCTTCATTTTGAGTTGCTCTATGAGTGCGTAATTTTTTATTAATAAATCAGTAAGCATTGTATGCTGACATTTAAGCTAATTTGACCATTTTTGCCGTTGTCTATGTCTTCACAGACTAAACCTCGGTTCGTGTCTTCACGAACCAAAACGAGATATATTGCCATTGTCTGCGTCTTCACAGACGACTATTTTCACCAATCACCTAACCCTCGGTTTGTGTCTTCACAAACCGAAATGGGAGGTAGTTTACCAATCATCTAACCCTCGGTTTGTGTCTTCACAAA
>JBBRUH010000211.1:0-9374 GCA_038248005.1 Cytophagales bacterium
CCCAAATCAATGACATAGAAAAAGGACGCACCCAATCGGAGAAATTTAATAGCAAACATCCAGAAGCTGAGAATGGTCATCTTGCCAATAACCCAAAGGTAATTACGCCTAAACGAAGATCACCTTTCAGACAGTTTTATTGGCTTACTTTGCGTTATTTTAAAATCAAGACCAATGACCGCCTTAATACTGCCTTGCTTATCTTGCAAGCTCCTATTATTGCTTTATTCTTGGCTATTTTGTTTGAAAAACTTATGCTTCAGACGCTTTTCTTGATGGTGATTGCTTCTATATGGCTTGGTACGAGCAATGCAGCTAGGGAGATTATCAACGAATTGCCTGTCTACAGACGAGAGCGGATGTTTAACTTGCAGATACTTCCTTATATTTTTTCAAAGGTAAGTGTCATTAATTTTGTTGCTTTCTTGCAAGTGTTACTTTTGGTAAGTATGGTTCATTTTACAATCGGAATGCCCTACTTTTGGCAGAGTGTTGCTTTGCTTTTTTTACTTTCCTTCGTGAGTTCATTGCTTGGTCTGTGGCTTTCGTCTATTTTTGATAATCCTGATAAAGTAACAAGCCTTGTACCCCTTGTGATTTTACCACAGATTATGCTTGCAGGTGTGATTCAAAGGCTTAATCTACAGTCTGAGTGGCTTAGTTTTTTGACTATTTCACGCTGGGGAATGGAAGCCTCTGCCAACATAGAAAAAGAGGCTTACTTTTATTATCCCGAAAAAATCCCCAATTCCGATTACTGGGAGGCATTAAAAGATATTAGCCCTCTAGATACCCTGAAAACCGAAGAAATCAAAGACAGTCTAGCCACCGTACAAGTGCCTGACACACTTCATCAATACATTGCAGAGCCTATTCTGGGAAATTCTAATATGCTAGATTTGCCTCATTATTTTGGGCTGAATGAGATTTTAATGTATTTGGGTATTCACGCTTTTATATTGTTCTTAGCTATTTACATTAGTTTGAGGAGGAAAGATAGTCTTTAAGGAATGAGGGATTGAGAATTACTCAAATAACCTAAAAAAATCGTCAGCACCAACCAAATGGATACTGACGATTTTTTAAGAAATAAATACTACGTGATTTACTACTTATCGCCTTTCATGCCTTCTTCTATTAGGGCATAAAATTCATCTATTTTAGGCATAATAATAATGCGAGTGCGTCTGTTTGCTGCTCTACCTTCTGCAGTGGCATTAGATTCAAGTGGCACATAAGGGCCTCGCCCAGCAGGGAGCAGACGCTCAGGAGCAACATTAAATTGTGTAACTAAAGTACGTGCTAAAGAGGTAGCTCTTTTTACACTTAAATCCCAGTTATCTACCAATTCACCCCGTTTGAAAGGTACATTATCAGTATGCCCTTCTATCAATACCTCAAAAGTAGGTCTATCTTTCAGAATCAAAGCTACCTTAGCCAATACCTCATTGGCACGTGTGCTTACATCATAACTTGCTGTCTTAAACAAGAATTTATCTGATATAGATACCATTACTACACCTTTCAATACATTGATTTCAATGTCTTTATCATCAGTCCCTACTGCTCTCTTAAGGCTAGTAACAAGGGCGATGGTCATAGAATCTTTGCGGTTAATGGCTTCATTGAGTGTTCTGATTTGCAAATCTTTTTCTTTGATTTTCTCAAGAGATTTCTCCATATTCTCCGCCTCTTTCTTGGTAAGGGAGGTCATATCTGAAATACCATTCAAGAGATTGCGGTTCACCTCTTTTAGGTGGTCTATTTCTAGTCCAAGTCTAGCTCTTTCAGTATTGCAATAATCTAGTGCTGTGCTTGTAGAAGCTAAACTATTGTTTGTAGTGCGATTCTGATCATCTAGTGTCTGGTACTGGGCTTCTAAGGCTTTGTATTTTTTGGTAGGTACACAAGCCACCACCAAGGACAACATCAGTAAAAAATAAATGAATTGTTTCATAAAATTAAAAAATTTAGTTAATTGTGTGTGAGTGATTTTATTAAATATTTATATAATATACAAATATTTTTCTGATTTGTTTTCTATTTGTGAGGGTTATAATCTTCTAAACAATATTTTATATTGTTTGATTGTCAGTATCTAGAAATGATGGTTAAGACTTACACGTAAAATATATTCTTGATTTAATTGTTTTAAGGCTTTAAAAAGCTGCTTGAAATACAATTTTTAGACTCTTTAAATTGACACCAGAATGGCTATGAGTGACTGCTAATTATTCAATGGTTATTTGTTTATAAACAAAAAAAACCAGACTCAATCTGAATCTGGATTTTCCTCAATTATACCTAAAATTAAAAAACTAAACTTATTAACTTGTATGGATGTTGAAACCACGTTCTCCGTGGTAGGCTTCATCTAAGCCTGTTGCCTCCATAGATTCATCTACTCTCGCCCCTCGTGTGATGAGAGAGCTTATAAAATAAACCAATGAAGTAGCCAAAGCAGAATAAGTGATTACTACCACTACTGCTATCAATTGCACACCTATTTGACCAGGATTGCCATAAAGTAAACCAGCAGCATCTGGATTAATAGCAGGGTTGGCGAAGATGCCCGTAGCAATAGAACCCCAAATACCTACTAAACCATGTATTCCAAAAGCATCCAAAGTATCATCATATTTGAGTAAGTGTTTGAGTTTGATTGAACCATAGTAGCCCACAAAGCCTGAGATAAACCCAATCGCTAGTGCACCACTTACACTTACGTAACCACAAGCTGGTGTGATTCCGACTAAGCCCGAAACTGCTCCAGAGGCAACTCCCAAAAGGCTAGGTTTTTTATTACTAAGTCTTTCTATCATTATCCAAGCTAATCCACCTACACTTGCAGCCACATTGGTTACAAGCATCGCATTGGCTGCAGTGGCATTTGCTCCCAAAGCACTTCCTGCATTAAACCCAAACCATCCAAACCAAAGCAAAGCCGAACCTATCACTGTAAGAGTGAGTGAAAGAGGCACATCTCCTCCATTTCCAAAGCTTTTGCGTTTGCCTAAAAGCAAGGCAAGTACCAAGCCTGCTACTCCTGCATTGATGTGAATGACGGTGCCTCCTGCAAAATCTAACTCTCCGCTATTGCTCAAAAAGCCTCCACCCCAAACCCAATGCGTAACGGGGCTATATACTATCAAAACCCAAAGGAAAGAAAATACAAGCCAAAATGAAAATTTAACCCTTTCTACTATTGAACCACTTACGATGGCCACTGCAATGGCAGCAAAAGTGCCTTGAAAAACAACGAATAATAAGGTAGGAATAGAAGTACCATTTGCGATGTCTCCTATTTTAATATTTTCTAACATAATGCCACTAAATGAACCTATGTAAGCATTACCTTCACCAAATGCCAGTGAATACCCAATGATTACCCAAGCCACAGAGGCTACACAAAATGAGACATAACTCATTCCCACAGTATTGAGGGCGGTTTTGCTATGCGAAAGTCCCCCATAAAACAAGGCAAGACCTGCAGGAGTCATTAGCATGACCATCGCCGTAGCTATGAGCATCCAAGCAGTATCACCTGGATTGATTTGAGGAACAGAACTCGCTTCTTGTCCAAAAGCAAGTCCTGATAATAAGATAAATCCAAGAGATAAGATAGATTTTTGTAAAATACTTTTCATTTTTCCTCTTTTTCTAACAATAACGAATCTCTTTATGAGAAACCTTTTTTTGATTAACTTTCTTTAAAACCTTATTATTTTAGCAGAAACAAGGCTATTTTTAATCCTTGTTGAGTAAAATTAGTTAAAAAAATAAAAAAACAAGGCTTGATAAAGAGTTTAGTAGATATTTTTTGAAGAGTATTTTCCTAAATTGACTTTTACTAAGATTTTATTATAAAATATCTATTAATTACGAAGAATATTCTTCTTTGAAGTGAATATCAGAAGATTACAGATGTATGCAAAATAAAAAAAGGGAACTTACTACTGTAAGTTCCCTTTTGAATTATTTTAAGATAAATGACTTAAAGAAGTAGCTTATGAAGACACAAGCTACGGCATAGATAGAGATAATTCTTAGCGAATCATTAAAAGTTCACGGTATTTGGCAAGAGGCCAATCTTCGTCATCTATGATAGTCTCTAATTTATCTACGTGATAGCGGATAGCATCAAAATAAGCATTTTTTACTTTCTCATCATAAGCAATTGCTTTTTCACGAGTTTCTTCTATTTTATTGATTTCTCTACGTGCCACACGCATCTCTTCTGATAAGATTTGGATTTGGCTAATATGATGAGAGACAGTTTTGATAGCATCTATCATCGTATCTATACTTTCGGCTTCTATGCCTAGGTCTTTCAGACCTCTTACGTTTTCAATGAGTTTATTCTGATATTTGACTGCAGTAGGCACAATATGATTGACTGCTAAGTCTCCTACCATTCTTGATTCTATTTGTACTTTTTTGATAAAGTTTTCAAGCAAAATCTCGTGTCTTCCGTGAAGCTCTTGTTTATTAAGAACTCTTGTTGCCTCAAAAAGAGCAATCGTACTTTCAGAAATCATTGCATCTAATGAGATAGGAGTAGATTTTATATTTTCCAAACCTCTTTTTTCAGCCTCTTTTGCCCAATCTTCTGAGTAGTTATCGCCTTCAAATAAGATGTTCTTAGATTCTTTTACATACCTACGCAATACATTGACCATTGCTAATTCACGCTTAGGTTCTTTTTTGACTTCCTCTTCTACTTCTTCTTTAAAGATATTGAGCTGATGAGCCATAATTGTATTTAAGACAGTCATAGGAGAAGAACAGTTGGTAGAAGAACCTACAGCTCTAAACTCAAACTTATTACCTGTAAAAGCAAAAGGAGAAGTACGGTTACGGTCAGTATTGTCAAGCAATACAGGAGGAACTTTATCAATTCCTAATTTCATATAAAGGTTTTCACCTTTACCGATTTGTACAGAAGCATTGGTTTCTAGTTCTTCTAACACTTTCATTAATTGTGAACCAATAAATACTGAAATGATGGCAGGAGGAGCTTCATTGGCACCTAATCTATAATCATTACCCGCAGAAGCGATACTTGCACGCAAAAGAGGTGCATAATCATGTACTGCTTTGATGGTATTGATAAAGAAAGTTAAGAATTGTAGATTTTCTTTGGCTTTGGTGCTAGGGCCTAAAAGGTTTACACCTGTATTAGTGCCTAATGACCAGTTGTTATGTTTTCCACTTCCATTTAAACCAGCAAATGGTTTTTCGTGAAAGAGAATCTCAAAGTGATGTTTGTTGGCTACTTGACGCATCAAATCCATCAATAATAGATTATGATCTACGGCAAGGTTGGCTTCTTCAAAAGTAGGTGCACATTCAAACTGAGCAGGGGCTACTTCATTGTGTCTTGTGCGAACAGGAATCCCTAGTTTGGTAGCTTCATATTCAAACTCTACCATAAAATCTCTCACACGCACAGGGATAGAGCCAAAGTAATGGTCTTCTAACTGCTGTCCTTTTGCAGGCTGATGACCAAATACACTGCGACCGCTCATCACTAAGTCAGGGCGAGAGTTAAACAAAGCCTTATCTACCAAAAAATATTCTTGCTCAGGACCCAAAGTAGCTTGTACTTGCTTTACTTCACGGTCAAAAAAATGACATACTGCAGTAGCTGCTTTATCTACTGAATGCAAGGCACGCAAAAGAGGAGTTTTATAATCTAGTGCTTCTCCTGTATAAGAGATAAAGATAGTAGGAATACAAAGTGTCTTACTCTGTCCACTTTCCATAATAAAGGCAGGAGAGCTAGGGTCCCAAGCAGTATAGCCACGGGCTTCAAAAGTACTTCTTAGCCCACCATTAGGAAACGAACTCGCATCAGGTTCTTGTTGTACTAGGGCAGAACCCTTAAATTTCTCAATGACTTCTCCATTGCTATCAATATCAAAAAAAGCATCATGTTTTTCGGCAGTAGTACCAGTAAGTGGTTGAAACCAGTGCGTGTAGTGCGTTACGCCACGACCGATTGCCCAAGATTTCATAGCAGAGGCTACTGCGTCCGCAGCTTCATTAGAGATGGTGCTACCTTGAGAGATTGCTTGGCTCACTTGCTTATAGATGTCAGAACTGAGGGTGCTACGCATCACCTTATCACTGAAAGTATTGATACCAAAATACTCAGATACTTTTTCAGAATGAATGTGAATAGGCACTGAAGAGCGGTTTTGTGCAGATTCTATTGCTTTAAAGCGTAAAACAGCCATATTTTTCTTTAGAATTTTAGTGAATGATTAGATTTCAAATAAAGTCTGCAATTTAGTGCTAAAATTAACCAAACAATAGTTTGAAAGAAGTTTTTTTGTGAAATTAGGCTGAAAAATGAAGTAGGTTTATTAATTTTTCACGAACTTTTATCAATTGATGGATTTCTTTGAAGTGAAAAATAAAAATGTACCGAGCATTTCTCTTTTATTGAGAAGATAGATTTTCATCATCGTCTTTTTTAGTATCTAGGATTATATGACGTGATTTTTTATTTATTCATTGCAATATTACGATTTTACTATGTATTTATCAAAATGATTTTTGGATATTGACATGAAACAACAGGTATCACCAAAACCAGCTTTTTTCAAGACAATTAAGTAAATAATAATATTAGTTCATTGCAATATTACGATAATTTAAACATATTCAATAGAGCTATTACTTATTGATTTTCAATGATTTACATCAATTTGTCATTTGGGAATCTTGAAATGATAAGTTAGTACAAAAGCTTTTTGTAAGCAATTTCCTATGTTTTCTATGTGTCTATGTGGTTATAAAAAAGCTAAAGTGCTGATAGTCTGTATGTAACAACTCTAATAATGATTTTTGAGTATTGACTGAGATTTCTTCAATGTAGATAACTAGATATAGTCAGCAAATATCACCAAAACCAGCTTTTTTCAAGACAATTAAGTAAATAATAATATTAGTTCATTGCAATATTACTATTTATTATATTGCTTTGCTAGCTTTCTCTCTGAAAAGCTTAGAATGAGAAGCTTTGTTGCTTGATATAAGCAATTATCTATGTATCTATAAAAAAGAGAAAGCATTCAGTTAGTGCTTAATAGCTTCAAGGTGAATTAGAAAAGCAAGAGTATTTCACAATATTGAGCTTGCTCAAACAGTAAAATCCACAAAATTTGATAGATTAAAATGAAAGTTTAGCATTCATTTCTTACAAAATAGTAAATTTGTATTTTAAAAGCGTGTCAAAAAGTCTTTTAGTAATGATTTAAAAATAAAATAGATATTTATCTTAACCAAAATGCTCATTATCAATAGCTTAATAACCCAGTGATTAATAACTTACAACTAATCTCTTACTTATGATTGTTTAGTCTAAGAAGGACTAGAAAATCTGAGACATAATTTATGAATGAACCCAATGATAGACTCTTAGAAGCCTACATAGAGCAGGTGCTAAAACTCCAAGAAGAGCATCGGCAGATTCCACTCAAAGTAGAAGAACTAAATCGAATTGCTTCACAGCTTGGGTTAAGTGCTTCGGAGCTAGATTTTATTGACCAAAAATTTCAAGATTATTTTTACAGAGGAAAAGGTTATCTTAGACACCAAAACTGGGACAAAGCCATAGAAGAATTTTCTCAGGCAATTCTTATCAAACCCTTGCATATAGATTCTCTTTTTGGATTGGCAGAGTCTCACTTCTTTCGCTGGCAAGCCACAGGCAAAAAAGCAGATAAAGAAGCCGCTCTTGACTATGCAGAGCGCTGCTTACAAACAGATGCTAGACATGAAGGAGCTTTTTTGCTGATAGGTCGTCTTAATCGGAACTTACCTCTACGCAGAAAAAATGCGAAAGTAATCCGATGGACTATCTTGGGCTTTATTTCGCTTTGTACAATGGTTTTGATAGCATTGCTGGTCATGATGATAAATCCATTTGGGAAAAAACAGGGGGAACGGATAAGCACTGAGCGACAGGAAAATCGAGTGGTTAGTAATCTTGAAGATTTGAATCTAAAAGTATCTATATTTCAAGAAGAAAATGCACGAGGATTGCGTCTCAAAACTGAGACTTCCTTGCTTAAATCTATCTCAGAAGGATATGCCTATGAGCTTACTGGTGCGATTATTACCGATAAATTTGAAATAGAGAGACTTGTTTTACAACTAGAACTCAAAGACAGCCTTCAAAAAATAAATACTATAGAACTCATACCTCTTTGGGAAGAAAGCCAGCCTATCTTACAACCTGGAGATGCTGTGCCTATCAAAATTTTGATTAGAGATGCCAACCTTAGCCCTGATTTAAAGGAAGTTACCCTCAAAGTATATAAAATCAAACGCTATGAAGTAGAAGGAAAAATAGAGCCTGATGCAAAAATTTCAACTACTTGGACAACCGTAAAACCCAAGTCAATGGATGTGGAGATAGGGGAGAGGATGCAAGTCATTCACTCTGAGCCTGAGTTATTTACACACGAGATTACCCTCAGCTATACCAATAAAGGAGAAAAACCCATAGAAAAACTTCAAGTACAACTCCGATGGCTCAATAAGGAATTGGAGTTGATTCATACTGCCAATGTAGATTTACTAAACTTAACTGACCCTTTGCTTCCTCCAAGACAGCGAAGACTCAAACAAGAGCAATTTACTATCCCTTACAAACTCTCTGATTACCTCACTTATGAGATAGAAATTATGACGATAGAGTGAGTGTCTTTAGCATGGTTTCTAATTAGTAACACAAAAGAAATAAAGTAACAAGTCGGTTTAGGTAAGATACTCATTGTCATATTATTACAAACTCATAATTCATAAATCATCTCTCACTTATCAATAGTAAAGATGGCTTTTACACTCATTAAAAACCATCTTAGGAACAATAATAGAATTGTTACTTATTGATTTTTAGTTACTTACGTAAATTTTTCATTTGAAAATCTTAGAATCACAAGTTTTATTGACTAATATAGGAGTTTTTCCTAAGCAATTTTCTATGTTTCCTATGTACCTATGTGGTTATAAAAAAAATTAAAGTGTTCATTTAGCTTAAATAAAACACTCATTATCAAATTATTACAGACTCATAATTTATAATTTATCTTTCACTTGTTTTTTAACCAAAAGAGAATAAGACTTTCCTTTTTTGAGGAGTAAGTATTTATCTTTAATAAATTTAGCCTCTGGTTTTTCTTCCCCTTGTTTGGCATTTACCTTTTCTTGATTGATGCTGAGTCCGTTGTTTTTAATCATTCTTCTGACTTCTCCTTTAGACATCTCCAATACTTCGGCAAACATATCTACATTGCTTTCCAGAGCATCAAAGGCTGTTTGGGTATATTCTTTTTTGGGAACATCCTCTAAGACTTCCGCCA
>JBBRUH010000212.1:0-9360 GCA_038248005.1 Cytophagales bacterium
AACCCTACTGGGCTTGCTCAAGGAGTTTATACTGCGACTGTACGTGCCAATGGAACAAACTATACAAGTATTTCTTTTAATATTATCCTAAGAGTATCTGCTACCAACTCGGCAGGTACTACCGAAGTGAAGATTAATTTTAGAAACTCTACTACTACAACTGCTCCAGCAGGTTGGATATTTGGAACTAATACAGCTTATGGTTTAAGGATAGAAGCAAATCAAGGAGCAGGACAATATACCTTTGGGTGGTTGACTACATCTAATGGGCCAAATCCTACTAATTGTGCTGGAGTACAATTTGAACAGCAATCTTTGATATGGATGCACAATGCAAATGTTACCCCTCAAATTTATCGTGTTTGGGAGATAGCAGTCCCTAATGGTTTGTATGAAGTAGAAGTTTCTGCTGGAGATCCTAGTACTACTAATGAGGACCTGATTCATAATATCAATGTAGAGGGGACGAATGCTATTAATATGTTTGGAGGAACACGAACTTTGCCTACTTGCTCGGTAGATAGATTTAGAAAAAGTACGGTTACGGTGTATGTAGGAGATGGAAGATTAACAATAGACCCTTATGGAGGTATTCGTACACGGATTAATTATGTAACCATCAAACCCGCTACAGCTCGTCTTATCTCTACTCCAAGTAATTTACAAGTGAGTGCAGCTTTTGGAGAGCCTGCTCCAGCTACTTCTATCAATGTGATGCCTAACTTTGGCAATGCTTCACAACTCACACTTACCAAATCTGATAATGCAGATTGGCTTACACTTCCCGCAAATTATACCTTTGGTAATATACCCTTAGGAATAGATATTACGGGACTTGTGGTAGGTAATTACCAAGCAATTATTACGGCTTCTTCACCAGGCTATGCTGATATTCTTATCTTGGTTGATTTGAGAGTATTGCCTAGAACGATGACTTTTACGCCTACGCCAATTAATCTCACTACTTTTTATAATCAGCCAGTAGCTCCACGAGTGGCAATGATTACAGGTAATTTCGATACTCCTTTGCCTACTGTTACTCTGACTAAGACTGCAGGTACTCCTTGGCTTACTTTACCACTTAACCCAGTAGTAAATCAAAATTTAACTTTTGACTTTGACCCTACAGGATTACCACCAGGCTTACACCAATCTACAGTTACGGCTTCTGCAGATGGCTACCAAAATGCTACGTTGGTTTTTAACCTTACTGTAGCTCCTTACGGATTAAACTTTTCTAATAACACCCTTACTTTCAATGTCATACAAGGGCAAACAGCTAGTTCAGCGATTCGCACATTGACTGCAGACTCAGGAACACCTTCTGTTATTCTGAGCAAGAGTGCAGGAAATCCATGGCTCACCATGCCAAGTGAAGCACTAGGCGATTTATCATTTGGAGTAGATGCAGGCGGACTTGCGCCTGGTATTTATACAGCACAGGTCTTGGCTATCGCTCCTGGCTATACCTCTGCTAATCTTACCGTGAGGTTGGTTGTAGAGCCTAACCTGACAGGGATTAATTGGGTGAATAGTTTTAATTTTCAGAGACATGGTGTAGCTTTATTTACACAACCTGCTGGATTTTTAAGAGATAACGGAGATGCTTATGGAGTAACTAGTCCTACTCGAGTTCCTGCAAGAGGTTGGGTAAATCCATCCAATGATGCTCCTCTTGCCAACATTCGCTTTATTAACCCAAATATAACTGTTGGTATGGTTGATTCTCTAAAGCTAAATAATACTTGGAATTACCTCAATAATCCTGTCGATGGCTTTTACAAATGGGAGGTTTTACTACCCAATGGAACGTACAATGCCTTGATTAGTGTGGGAGACCCAACAGTAGTGAGTGGTGTTCACAGAGTCAATATAGAGGGAGTCAATGCAGTAGATGATTTTGTGCCTACAAATGACGTTCGTCAGAAAATAGGATTAGTAACCGTAACCATCACTGACGGAAGGCTTACCTTAGATGCAGGTGAGGGTGGAAGCTTTACAAAGCTAAATTACCTTCGCACAGCACTAGCAGTACCTGCCAATGACGTAATAGCCCCGACAGTAAAAGTGAAGTTTAATAATGAACTCCAAAATATCACTAATAAAGATAGCTATGCTGATCAAGTACTGATAGAAGTAGAGGCACAAGATGCAGGTGGTTCAGGACTAGCTTCGGTAGAGTTTAGCTTAAATGGAGCAGCTTTTCAGACCTATACCAATGGACTTCTTATCAATGAAATAGGAAATTATACCATTAGAGTAAGAGCCACAGATGGTCGAGGAAATACAAGTATAACTCCCCTTACTTCTTTTAAAGTAGTCAGAGTTACAAAAAGTAATGCAAAACTTGGCTTGTATAACCTGGATAGGTTTCCTGCCAATGATAATCTTACTTTTTCACTTATCCAGAATCCGTTTGCAAATGTAGGGCCTAACTTAGCCTCAAGTCATAATAAAGTAACGCTTCGTCTGCGTAATACAGGATCTGCAAATTTAAGAATAGATAACCTTGTGTTTTCTGATGCTAGCAAATGGAAAATTGAAACATTAGGAGGTGGTACATACAACCCTAGTGTGATGTTACCTACCATATTAGCTCCTGGTCAGTTTATAGACGCAGTAGTGGTATTCATTGCAAATTATCCTGATGGACAATCTCCTCCTGGCTCACGCAATGACCGTGTAGGTGTATTGCACGAGACCCTTACCATTATTTCTAATGATGATGATGAGTCTAATAAATCTGTATTTTTACACGGTCTATGGCAAAGAAATGGGGAAGGTGGTAACGAACCTACACTCAACGAGATTTTTGATGCACTTGGGCTTAAAACAGCCACAGGATTTAGCCCTACTAAACCAGGTAATAATACAGCAGGCACTCAGCCTACAGGTGATGAGATATTCTCAGCTAATTGGGTACGTGCAGATTTGAATCGTCCTGTCTATGTAAGACAATTGGCTGCATATCATAACTGCTGTAATAGTGGTGCTAAGATTTCTTACAACAAACCTGGGGTAAAAGGTGGCCCTACCATCGTAACACACATAGGTCTTGACGGGCAATCTCTTTTGCCTCGCTCCAATGCCAATGGCACTCCTGCTGAAAGATTATTTGTACCTGCGGCTGCTTTTACTTCTCCAGAGGGTAGATTTAATTTTACACTTGTCAATGATGCCACTGACCCAACTCTTAACCTGAATGGATGGGTAGGAGTTAGAATCTTTAAAGCTCGTGATACCAAAGGAAATATCATTCCTAATGCCTATTTGATGTCTATGGATTACCTTAGTAGTGGCTCTAACTGGGATTATAATGACAATGCTTTTTATGTAGAAAATATCAAACCAGCAGTAGGCTCTGCGCATATCTCTACCCTAGGCACAAGCATAGAGGAGGTTCTTTATCCTAATAAACAAGTAGGTGAAACTGAAAACATGAGTATCACACTTACTAATTTAGGGCAGAACTTTACACCTGGCCCAAATGACCCTAGCATCACCATACAGTCTATTAAGTTAGTTGGAGATGACTTGCAAGATTTTACCTTTACGCCTCCAAGTCAGAGAACATTGGCAGCGACTCAATCTACTACGCTGAATGTAGCTTTTAGTCCTAAGACTTATGGAGCTAAAAAAGCAGAATTACTGATTTATTACAATGCAGGAAATACAGAATTGAATAATTATTCACCTGTAAGAATTCCTCTTTATGGCAATGCAGAAACCTCTTGTATTTCACTTGATTTTGTCAAAAGAATAAAGTCAGCAGCTCAGAGCTCTAGCCCAGTTACTATAGGAGGCTTAAGCTGGGAATCTGATGTAACTTACCGCAAAGGGAGCTTTAAAATAGATCTTAATGTGCCACCTATTAGCAATACAGGGAGAGATGAGTTATATAGTACTTATTTATCTTCCACTGCTGATTCAAGAAGTGTACAGTATCAAATACCACTTACAGCAGGTAAATATACAGTAAGGCTACATTTTGCCGAAAACTTCTTTGATAGAGTAGGTTCAAGGGTAAACAATATCTTTATAGAAAATGTGCTTCGCTTACCAGGGTATGATATCTTTGGAGATGTCAAATACAAAACTGCCGTTACCAAAGATTTTGAAGTAGATGTGATAGATGGACTTTTAGATTTGAACTTTGTCCCTATCCAAAATCGCCCTGCTATCTGTGCCATAGAGATATTTAGATTTACTGAAAATCCACAAGCATTTACGCTCGCTTTACAGAGTAGCATTCCTGCTAATTGCTCTGCCAAAGATGGAAGCCTAACAGTACTCGGTTCTGGAGTAACTAATATAGTCTATAAATTGGGTGAGTTTGGTATCTACCAAAGTAATGGTGCTTTTAGTGGATTAGAGGCAGGAGAATATAGACTCTATGCCAAAGACCAAGATAGTAACTGTGAAGTAGTAGAAACTTTCGTGCTAGGCCAAGCGAATAACGTTGTTGATTTTAGTTTAGAACTCACTCCAGTAAGCTGTAACTCTAACAGTGATGGACGTGCAAAAGTAACCTTTACGGGTGGTACTGCTCCTTTTAATATTGTATGGAATAACAATCCAGAACTAACCACACCTACTATAATAAATCTGCCTGTGGCTAATAATCATACCATTACTCTAACAGATGCCAATGGTTGTACTAAAACTGTAGTGTTTGGCATTGGAGTTTCACCAGGTTGTCCACTTAGGATTAATTCAGGAGGAGATTTGTATATATCTTCTGCGGGAAGACAGTTTTCGGCAGATAGAAACTTCTCTGGTGGAAGCACTTTCCGTCAGACTGCAATACCTGTAACAGGTACTTTAGACCCTACTCTTTACGCCTCAGAGCGTATAGGCACTAATTTTAATTATGCCATTCCAGTAGTAAATGGTACGTATGCAGTCATATTGCATTTTGCTGAAATTCGCACAGGGATTAACTCTAATGGTAGAATATTTAATGTGGATATAGAAGGCATAAGAAGGGTTAGTAATTATGATATGGTAGAGCAGGTAGGAGCGTTTAGTGCATTGACTGAGACACTCAATGTAACTATCAATGACAATACGCTTAACATTGTCTTTGCTGGGTCAGTGAATAGTGCAAAAATAGCTGCGATTGAGGTAATCCCTATCAATGTAGTCAATGTTGCTCCTGTTGCAGGTACATTCTCTAATAGAACAGTACCACAGAATACGCCATTTAGTTTTAGCTTTCCTGCAAATACCTTTACAGATCCAGGAGATATATTAACCTATACTGCTAGACTCTCAAATAATACCGTGCTTCCAAGCTGGATTAGCTTTAACCCAAGCACTCGTACTTTTAGTACCTTTGCCAATGTAGCCAATGGCACAGTAATCACAGTCAGAATTACAGCTATAGATAGTTATGGGGTTACAGCTTTTCGTGACTTTAATGTAACAGTAAATACTGCTATTGCTATTATAAGTAATATAGAAGTAAAGCAAAATATTCGCCCTGTATTTATAGGAAACAATAAATACATCATTGGAGTAGAGTTAGATGCGGCTAATAATACCAACCTGCAAGCAACACTATTTAACTTTAATACGCAAGGAACAGATAAAATCTCAGCCATTAGCAACGCTAAATTATATTACACAGCTAATAATGGTGATTTCAAGGCAGTAAATCAATTCGGAGCGACACAAGTAAATCCTAACGGCGATTTTAGTTTTACAGGAACACGGAATCTTGCCACAGGAATCAATTATTTTTGGCTTACTTATGACATCAGTAGTATTGCAGTCATAGATGATATTTTTGATGCAGAATGTATATCAGTAATAGTAAGTGCAGAAACATACACACCTGCTGACATCAATCCAACAGGAACAAGAAAAATAGGAAGATTAGCAGAGAAATCTGGAAATGCGTATGATTTTCAAGGCACAAATAATTACTTAGCATTTGAAGGTGCAGTAAGTTGGACTCCTCAAATCACGATTGACTTTTGGTTTAGTCCACAACAAAATCCAGCCACGGAGAAATGGATTATTGGAGAGGTAAACGGCACACGCATCGTACAGATAGGCAATATACTTAGATTTTATGTAAGCAATGGAGTTGGATTGCTTCAAGGCCCTGCAACTGTGCAGATTCCTAATTTTGAAGATGCTGACTTCTTATGGCATCATGTAACCGCAGTGTACGATGGGAATACCATCAGACTTTTTATCAATGGAAAAGGAGGAACTCCTGTTACTTTCGTAGGAAGCAATGCGTATCTCGGCAATGAAATTAGAATAGGTGCTGCTAATCCTGCTACTCAAAATGATTTTCTACTAGATGAACTTCGTATTTGGGATACAGCATTAAGCACTACACAGATACGCAAGCAGATGCACCTTACATTAGAGGGCAATGAGCCTAATTTAAGACACTATCTTCAGTTTGAAGAAAATGTAGATGCTACCGAAATAAATGACCTAGTTGGAGATACTTATGCTTTGCGTACAAATCCAACTATTACTAACTGGGTAGTAGCCATAGAGCCAGTAGGTAAGGGTATATCTGAGTCTATTAATGTAACGAATGCAGGTACATACAACTTTATCAATACAGACCTCACGATTACTTTTGGAAGCATACACCCACAAGGTGAAATAGTCGTAACCAAATTGATTAATAATAGCCCTTATGAAGCTCCTTCTGACATTATCACTACCATAGAACAAGGTGTCAATGATGGAAGACCTAAAACGGATGATTACTGGGTTGTAAACAACTTTGGAGTTCAGATTCTTTCACCTATGACTTTAAATTTTCAAATATCTGAAGTATTGTTTAATCAAAGTGTAAATGTCAATACTTTCTGGCTTCACAAGCGAGCTTCTAACTCAATAGGTAAATGGCAAGACGAACGCAGAGGGGTTAATACGGGAGGTACATTTAATAATCGTTTTGTAGAGTTTTCTGGTACGCAGTCTTTTAGCCAATTCGTTATCACACAAGGAGGTAGTTCACCTTTGCCTGTAAGCCTTTTAAGTTTTGAGGCAGAGTGGCTAGAAGGAACTAAAAACCTCCTAAAATGGACGACCGTTTCAGAGCAAGATAATCGTGGTTTTGAGATAGAAAAATCTTCGGATGCTCTTACCTTTGTAAATATTGGTTTTGTAGATGGTGCTGGAAACTCTAATCAATTGATTGATTATCAATTTATAGATACAGAAGCTACCACAAGTACCTATTATCGTCTGAAACAAGTAGATAATTCAGGTGAGTTTGCTTATAGCAATGTAGTCTTCGTTAAGAGTAATAATTCCAAAGAATGGCTTCTCTATCCAAATCCTGTTTCTATGAACAAGGTGAATGTATTGGTAGATGAATCAGGACAAAAAGCAGATAATATCCTGATGGAAGTAAGCAATATGCAAGGTGTATTATTACTCAAAGGCAAAGGAGATATTATAAATCTGGAGAAAGAACTTAATAAAGTTTTACCTAATCTTTCGCCAGGAGTGTATGTCTGTAGATTTATTGTCAATCAAGAGATTCATACACTGAGGTTAGTAAAAACAGAATAATATTCAGTGAGAATCTGTCTTTTAAAAACCGTTCTAAGTACAGATGTACTTAGAACGGTTTTTTTTGTCAAAATAAAATAGAAAATCTAGGTAAGAATATAACTTTTTACCCTCATTTTTGATTTTTCAACTAAATAAATTAAATAATAAAAATAGCAATATGTATTTATATTATTTAATGTAATTGGTTTACACTAACTCAAATTAGAACTTATGGAATTCATTTATCAACCTTGGCCTTGGTATGTTTCAGGCCCACTAATTACATTGACTATGGCAGCCTTGATTTTTGCAGGAAAGACTTTTGGGGTATCTTCTAACCTTCGTACTATGTGTAGCATAGCAGGTGCAGGAAAGTACAGCGATTTTTTTAAGATAAACTGGCAAAACCAATCTTGGAATTTACTCTTTGCTTTGGGAGCAATTATTGGTGGTTTTATAGCACATCAGTACTTGTCAGATGGCAGTGTAGTCGCTATTTCGGCTCAGACAAAAGCAGATTTACAAAACTTAGGCATTGCCTCTGACGAGGGATATGTGCCTACCTCTATTTTTAATATTGAGAACTTATATAGTTTTTCAGGCTTTGTAGTAATGATTTTGGGAGGTTTTCTGGTTGGTTTTGGGACACGCTATGCAGGCGGATGCACCTCAGGGCACGCCATCACAGGGCTTTCTAATTTACAAATACCTTCACTGATTGCGGTGATTGGGTTTTTTATTGGAGGGCTAATCACTACACATTTACTGATGCCTTTCATATTTAGTTAAAAATACTTCTTGGTGAGAGATGAGTTATAAATTATGAGTTATTAGTTCGTAATAATCTGATAATGAGTTTTTTACATACACTAACTTTTCACTTTATTTAAATATTGTTCTTTAACTTTGAAATCATGCGTAAAATTAGTTATATAATTATAGGAATCTTCTTTGGGATAGTAATGACTAAATCAGAAGCAATCTCTTGGTACAGGATACAAGAGATGTTTCGCTTTCAGGCTTTTCACATGTACGGCATCATCGGATCGGCATTACTTTTAGGTGTTTTGCTATTACAAGCCATCAAATATTTTGATTTGAAATCTTTTAAGGGAGAGTCTATTCATTTAGCACCTAAAGAGTCAAGCATTACTCGTTATCTAGTTGGGGGGATTTGTTTTGGCTTAGGCTGGGCTTTGACGGGTGCTTGCCCAGGGCCTATTTTTGTGCTAATCGGGCAGGGTTCTCTTGCATTTGTGGTAGTATTAATGAGTGCACTATTTGGCACATTTACCTATGGGCTTATGAGAGATAAATTGCCTCATTAAAAAGGAGATTAGAAATAAGGAAGGCTCTAAATGAAGCCTTCCTTATGATAGTCATTATTTTTTTTCTCCAGGGTGGTAAGTTGATTTAGCCCTTTTGAGTACATCTTCTCTGTAAAAAGCAACCTCTTTAAATTTACCATCAATATAACGCTCTACTTGGTCATCAAAGTGAGGAGAATCAGGATGGCCACTTTGACCGCCTGCCAGCATAGACTTTGCTTTCACTCTTTTACCAAACTCTACCACGGCCACAAAGCTATTGCCAACTACTCCATATTGTCGTTTGGTGTCTTTTCCTTTTCTTGTACCATAAGAAGCCAACGCACCCCACATACTTGATGCCATGCCTACAGGCAGACTTTTGAGGCTATCATTAAACACTTGGAAAATCTCCCCATCATTGCGTTGATAGCGATTATACTCTCCCCAAGGTACTTGTGTAGAGCCAAAATCTGATTTGAGGGTTTGAAGTGCTTGGTTAAATACCTCTAAGCGTTCT
>JBBRUH010000213.1:0-9357 GCA_038248005.1 Cytophagales bacterium
AATAGATGTCCCTTTTATTTTTAAACCATTGCTAATGTTACATTTTGGTAACTTTGTCGGAAAATATACCCCCTCGCAAGGTGTCCCACTTGCGAAGATTTTGGTGTTACACCAAAATCCATCAAGGTCTTATCTGACTATTTGACCAAAACAGTACACTAATTTTAAGACTAAGCTGAGAGTTAAACTTTGATTAAGTTTTGTGATTTATGTGTTTTGTTTTTCTTGGTAAAACATTCATTATCAGATAATTAAGAACTCATAATTCATAACTTATATCTCATAATTCACTTAATAGATTCTTTTCTTTAAATTTGAATTTTATTTTAGACACAAATACACACATTTTGAGATTAATTTTTAGAGAGTATCTAAAACTTGTGTGTAATGACTATTCACCTTTATTAAATACAAAATGAACCACAAAAAAGTAGTATTGGCATTTAGTGGCGGCTTAGACACTTCTTATTGTGCACAGTATCTTCGCCAAGAAAAAGGCTTAGAAGTCCATTCTGTCATCATCAATACTGGAGGTTTTTCAGAAGAAGACCTAGAGCAGGTAAAACAACGTGCTGAAAGCTTAGGCGTAGCACACCATGAAGTCATAGATTATACAGAGGAGTATTACCAAAAATGTCTTCGTTATCTTATATTCGGTAACGTACTCAGAAACAACACCTATCCTCTTTCGGTAAGCTCAGAGAGAATGTTTCAGGCATTGGCAATCGCTGAATATGCCCAGAAAGTAGAGGCAAAATACATAGCTCACGGAAGCACTGGGGCAGGTAATGACCAAGTACGCTTTGATTTGGCTTTTCAAGTATTAGTACCCGAAGTCGAAATCATCACTCCTATCCGTGATATGAAACTAAGTCGTGAAGACGAAATTGAATACCTCAAAAAATCAGGGATTGAGATGGATTGGACCAAATCTCAATATTCTTACAATCAAGGTCTTTGGGGAACAAGTGTAGGTGGTAAAGAAACCCTTACTTCGCACCAAGCCCTACCCGAATCAGCTTACCCCTATCCAGTTACCAAAACCGAACCTCAAGACATTACGCTGACTTTTAAAGAAGGGGAATTGTTTGCTGTCAATGACAAGACTTTTGAAAATCCCGTAGAGGCTATCCAAGCCCTTGAGAAAATTGCAAGAGGTTATGGCATTGGGCGAGATATTCATACTGGAGATACCATTATCGGTATCAAAGGAAGAGTAGGTTTTGAGGCTGCCTCTGCACTCATTATTATCAAAGCACATGCTTTGCTAGAAAAACATACGCTCGGAAAGTGGCAGATGTATTGGAAAGAACAACTTGCTAACTGGTATGGGATGTTCTTGCACGAGGCTCAATACCTTGACCCTGTGATGCGACACATTGAAGGCTTTTTAGAAGACACACAAAAGACAGTAAGCGGAAAAGTATTTGTAAAATTACACCCTTACCGATTTGAATTACAAGGTATTGAATCTGAATTTGATATGATGCAATCCAAATTCGGAACTTATGGTGAAATGAACCGTGCTTGGGAAGGAGAAGATGTTAAAGGCTTCATCAAAATCCTCGCAAACTCTCTGAAAGTGATGAAGGGATAAGATGATTGTATTGTTGAATAGTTTTATGGTTAGTGAGTTATAAGATATAAATTATAAGTTTTTAATTACTTGATAATGAGTGTTTTAGTAGCTAATAATGAGTAGCTTATTTTTAATATTTTACTTAAATGATTGAAGATTCAAAAATAAATAAAAATTCTTCCCCTTGGGCTAAGGGGGCTTTAATATGAAAAAAATAGGAATAGTAGGAGGAGCAGGTTATACTGCTGGAGAGTTAATCAGAATTTTGGTCAATCATCCTTTTGTGGAGATTGCTTGGGTGTATAGCCGTAGTCAAGTAGGGCGGCGAATTGCTGATTTGCACCAAGACCTTTGGGCTGAGACTGATTTTATTTTTACAGATGAGCTAGATTGGGAGAGCATAGATTTGGCTTTTTTGTGCTTAGGTCACGGGGAGTCGAAGGCATTTTTAGAAAAAGAAGGAATGTTTTTCTCAGAAGAAATGCTTACACAACAAGCTATGATGGGTAAAGCAGAAGCCTTTTTAGAAGAAATGAACTCTAAGCCACATATTATAGACTTAAGCCAAGATTTTAGATGGGGAGAGTTTTTTACCTATGGCTTGCCCGAAATTATGCGTGAAAAAATCCGACACAAAGGAAGCCAAGAAACACAAAGAATTGCTAATCCTGGTTGCTTTGCAACTGCTGTTCAACTTGGACTTTTGCCCCTTGCAGATGAAGGTTTGCTAAGAGAAGCAGTCCATGTAAATGGAATTACAGGCTCTACGGGAGCAGGGCAATCACTGACCGAGACTTCACATTTTAGCTGGCGAAATAATAATATTTCTGTCTATAAAGCCTTTCAGCATCAGCATCTTTTTGAGATTACCAAAAGCATTCGTTACCTCCAAGATGGTATTTCTCCTGAGATTAACTTTATCCCAGTGCGTGGTAATTTTACAAGAGGAATCATGGCAACACTCTATACTTATTGTGAGCTAGATGAAAAATCATTGATTCAGCTCTACCAAGATTATTACAGGCATCATCCTTTTGTGAAAATTTATCCTAAAAATCCACATCTTAAACAAGTAGTCAATACTAATTATGCTTTACTTCACATTGAAAAACATGAGGATAAGATATTGGTAGTGAGTATGATAGACAACTTGTTAAAAGGTGCTTCTGGTCAGGCTGTTCAGAATATGAATTTGATTTTTGACTTTGAAGAGACCACAGGTTTACACCTAAAAGCAGGGGCTTTTTAAAATGAGTAGGTTGATTTTTGAAAAGAAAAATTGTCAAATACCAAATTAAAGTCCATTTTTGAAGATACAAAAACTGATATAAATCCAATATAATGAATTTACAAGCAATGATAGAAGCCGCTTGGGATGACCGAGACTTGCTTCAAAAGACAGAAACCCAAGAAGCGGTTTTTCAGGTAGTAGAACAATTAGACAAAGGTATCATACGTGTAGCAGAACCCGTAGGCGATGATTGGCAAGTAAATGAATGGGTCAAAAAAGCAGTGATTCTTTATTTTCCTTTGCGTAAAATGGAAACCATAGAGGCTGGATTTTTTGAATTTCATGATAAAATTCCTCTTAAAAAAGGCTTTGCAGCATTAGGCGTTCGGGTAGTACCACAGGCATTGGCTCGCTATGGATCATTCTTAGAGTCAGGCGTAGTGATGATGCCTTCTTATGTCAATATTGGAGCGTATGTAGGCTCAGGCACGATGGTAGATACTTGGGCTACGGTAGGTAGCTGCGCTCAAATCGGTAAGAATGTACATTTAAGTGGGGGTGTAGGCATTGGAGGAGTATTAGAACCTGTGCAAGCTGCTCCTGTGATTATAGAAGATGGAGCATTTATTGGCTCTCGCTGCATCGTGGTAGAGGGAGTAAGAGTAGGCAAAGAAGCCGTATTAGGAGCAAATGTAGTATTGACGGGGAGCTCTAAGGTAATAGATGTAACTGGCTCAGAACCCATAGAGTACAAAGGGTTTGTACCTCCTCGCTCAGTGGTAATACCAGGGAGTTATACCAAAAAATTTCCTGCGGGCGAATACCAAGTTCCTGCTGCCCTCATCATAGGCAAACGCAAAGAAAGTACTGACCTTAAGACTTCTCTCAATCAAGCATTGAGAGAAAATAATGTAGCAGTATAGGAAGAGATGAATTATAAGTAGTTTATGCTGTTGCCTGTGTCTGCACAGGCGACCAAATAGAACAGCATCACAAGTATTTTTTAATTATTCAATGAAGGTTTTGCTCATATTGGAATCATTTGACAGTAAATAGTCATTTGAATTTCGAGGCTGTAAATCAGTATGATTTTGGTGAGACACCTTATGAGGAATTTAAAAGATACTAGAGTTTCCAAGTCTGTCAGGCTTGGAAAGTCTAAAACCTCTAGATACTATTTATTATTAAACTTCAAGCATCTTCACTAAAAGCGAAACCTTCATTGATTGTATTTCAATACATTATTCTTTGTTTTTCTCTTTGTCTAACATCCCGAATACATCTTGCATGAGTTTGGTAGAGCGAGAAGATACATTTTCTCTTATTTTTACTTCTTCGTTTTTCACTTTAAAGAAGACACCTTCCAATGCTTTTTCAGTAACGTACGCACCCAAATCAGGGTTGATAGGCTCTGCATCTTTGACCAATCTACCTGCGACTGAGTTAGCAAATTTATTATAAGGATTTACCAAAGATGTCCAAGCTTGGCTTGCTCCTACTTTTTCCAATGAATTATTGATACGAGGCGAATAGGCACTTACCAGACTTTGATAGGTCTTACTTTTTAAGTAGGTAGTGGCGGCATTGTCTGCACCAAATAAAATATTTTTGGCATCATCAAAACTCATAGAAGTAATCGCATTTCCAAAAATAGGGGCGGCTTCATTGGCTGCATCTTCTGCTGCACGGTTCATCTTCAAGATGGCATCATCTACTAATTTTTGACCACCAGGTACATATTTGGTGATGATATTTTGTACTTTTTCTGCTTCAGGAGGAAGCAATAATTTGATGGCTGCATTTTGGAAATATCCATCTGTTTGGATAAGTTCTTTTACACCATTGGTAATGCCTTGACGTAGTGCATCTTTTAATCCTCCACCTATTTGTGCATTTGTAAGTGGCCCTCCAGCAGTGGATAATGTACTAGGCAAGCTATTGAGCACATCACAAGATGTAAATAACAAAAAACTGGGTAATAAGAGATAAGCTAAAAAACGTGTTTTCATAAAAATTAAGGGTTATTTAAAGCAAAGAAAAGTAAACTTCGCTGATAAGAAAAGTAAGTTTCACATTATTTCTAAAAAAGCCCTTGTAATGAATTGTCATCACAAGGGCTTTTATATAAAATATCAACTGAAAATAGTGTGTTATGAATAAATAACGGTTTTATTCAGCTTTTTTAGTTTCTCCACGTTTGATATCTACTGACTCTAAGATAAGATTATTCATCGGGTCAGCTTTAAGACCTACTACCCAAGGTTGAGTAAGTTGCAATACTTCATCATAATAAAGCACAATCACAGGTGCACCATTCATTACGATTTGATCCATTCTTAAATAGTCATTGTAGCGTGTAAAGATATCATCAGTTTCGTGTGCTTCTTCAAATAGTTTATCAAAATCAGGATCACTAAATCTCGTTTTGTTAGGGCCATTAGGAGCAAAGTTTTTAGTATAAAACATGGCTAGATAGTTTTCTGCATCTGGATAATCACCTAGCCAAGAACCTCTAAATAGCGTAACTTTGCCATTATCTACCATCTCTTGGTGAGTAGCAAACTGATTAGACTCTATTTCTACATTTACTCCGATGGCTTTCCAAGCACTCTGTAAAAACTCTGCTAGTTCTTTATCAGAGGTATAAGTATAAAGTTTAAGAGCAGGAAGTCCACTACCATTAGGGAATCCAGCTTCTTTTAGTAACTCTTGTGCTTTTCTTAGATTGAAAGGATATCCTTTTACTTTGGTGCTATCAAAAGAAGGTAATGCTATTGGCACTACACCATAATCACCAGGTGTACCCAAGCTATTACGGATAAAAGAAATCAATGCTTTACGGTCAACGGCATAACTTAGTGCTTGACGTAGCTTAACATTTAAGAATGGGTTTCCTTCTTTTGCTTGCAGGTTAAAACCTACATATTCAGTGCTAAGGTAAGGCTGTTTCTCTACAGAGTATTTACTATTAAATTGCTCTTTGATTTCTCCGTTTTTCTCTAATATTTGATCACGAGATGCCTCTGAGAGGTTTGCTATAAAATCTAAATCACCTTCTTCAAAGGTATTAAACTCTTGATTTCTACTCTCAATAAAGCTAATTTGTATAGCATCTAGATAAGGAAGACGATTACCTTTTTCGTCTTTTTTCCAGTAGCTTTCATTTTTAACTAAACGAAGACTGTTGTTCTCATCCCATTTCTGAAATTTGAAAGCCCCTGTTCCTACAGGATTGGCACGAAAATCTTCACCATACATATCTACTGCTTCTTTAGGCACTACAAAACAATAAGGCATTGCTAAGATTTGTAAGAAAGCAGGAAATCGGCGGTCTAAGTTAACGCGGAAGTTATAATCATCTACTGTTACAAAACAAGTATCTGATATATTGCCATCACCACCTCTTAGAAGTTTATCATTAAAAATCCAAGCACCTGTACCTGTAGTAAGTACACGGCGTAAGCTATACACAATATCACTTGCTTTTACTTCTCTGCCTCTGCCATTAGAGGCTGCGAAGCATTTATTATCCTGAAAACGCACATCTTCACGGATTGTAAATGTATATGTTTTACCATCTTCAGAGATTTTCCACTCTTTGGCTATTTCGGGGTGAACATCTAAATCATCACTAAAGCTAAACAAACCATTGTAGATTTGAGTAGTAGCCCAGATATTAGAGCGCTTGTTTGCAAAAGCAGGGTCTAGAGAAGTAAGACCACCTGTTTGATTATAGCGAAAAGTTTTGACATTACTAGACTCACCCCCTCCTTCACTTGAGCCACCGCCACATGAAGAAAATAGGATGCTTAGTCCAAATAAAAATAATAGTGTTCTTATCATAGTTTTAAAAGATTAAAAGATGTAAATTATTTACCTGACGAGATTTATGATTCAAATTTAGTTTAAAATTAAGCTAAAAATCAAAGATTTAAGTATTAAATTTAGTAAAAAATATAGTTTAAGCGTTCAAGTTAAGAAGTAATTTTGTGTTTAATACTAATTTACCGAAATTCGCTCATAAATTAAAGCAAAAACATTGCCTTTGAGTCATTTTTTTCAAAGATTGTAAAATATTGGCAAACAACATAAGTAAATGAAGAAGTATTTTTTCTTGTCTTTTTTATTTTTTCTCACTTTCTCTTTGGCTTCTTTGGCACAAGAGGATAGTATATCTACTCCCAAAGAGGAAAAAGCCCAAATTATCCCTTCTAAAAAAATAAAAGTAGATTCTTTGCCACATTATCCAAGTAAAGCAGCCTTATATTCAACAATCCTCCCTGGACTAGGGCAGGCATACAATAAAAAGTACTGGAAAATTCCTATTATTTATGGCTTGGGTGGCACACTTGGGTATTTTATTGGCTTTAATAATAATAGATACCTTGAGTTCAAGGCTTCTTTTGAGGCAAAACTTGATGGGCGACCAGAAGATGACCCACGCCCTTTTCTCTCGGAAACTGCTGCCCAACGAAATAGAGATTATTTTAAACGTAACCGTGAGTTGCTGATTATCTTAACTATTTTGTTACACGGACTCAATATAGTAGATGCTACAGTGGATGCTCACTTAAAATCTTTTGATGTAGGAGATGACCTAGCCATTAAACTTGAGCCTAACCTCGAGCAAGTAGGACCAGGTGCCTTTGCAGGCTTTTCTTTGAAGTTTATTCTTAAATAGGAATGAAAAGCAAGGAGTGAGAAGTGAGGAGTGAGAATGGAAATTCTGCCCATTCTAAAATCCTAAAAATCCTGTTTAAGACAAAAGTAAAATAAAACATTCTGAATAAAAAAATATGAAAATAGCCTTAATAGGATATGGTAAAATGGGCAAAACCATCGAAAAAATAGCCCTCAATAGAAAGCATAAAATTAGTGCCAAAATAGACAAAGACAATCAAGCAGATTTTTATACGCTCAATGCTCAGAATACGGATGTAGCCATTGAGTTTACACAGCCCGAAACTTCTTTTGACAACTTAAAGTACTGCATAGACCAAAAAATCCCTGTGGTCTGTGGTACTACTGGCTGGCTCGAACGCAAAAAAGAATTGGAAGAATATTGCCTTGCAAATGAAGGTGCTTTTTTTTATGCTTCTAATTATAGCATAGGAGTAAATCTTTTTTTTCAGCTTAATCAGTGGCTTGCCCAGCTTATGAAAGAACATCCTCAATATGAAGTTGGCTTAGAAGAAATACATCATACCGAAAAAAAAGATGCCCCAAGTGGCACAGCAATTACCTTAGCAGAGGGTATTTTTCCTTATTATCCCCAAAAAACTACTTGGATAAATGAGGCTTCTGATGATAGTAGTAAACTAAGTATCATTTCCAAAAGAGAAGAAAACGTACCTGGCACACATACGATTGCCTATCAATCCGACATAGATTCTATCGAAATCAAACATACTGCCTTTGGGCGTGAAGGCTTTGCAACAGGGGCAGTACTTGCCGCCGAATGGATAGCCAAAAAACAAGGAGTGTTTGGTATGCAAGATTTGTTAAAACTCCCTTCTTAAACGAAATAAACTACAATCCGAAAAGCTGTTCAGCATTTTGGGTTGTTTGTTTGGCTATTTCTTCTACACTGCATTGCTTCACTTCTGCAAGTTTTTGGGCAATCAAAGGAATATATGAAGATTCATTGCGTTTGCCTCTGTGTGGTGTAGGGCTGAGATAAGGACTATCTGTCTCTAAGACCAAGTGTTTTAAATCAATAAGTGCAAGTGCTGCATCTAGCCCACTCTTCTTGAAAGTAAGTACTCCTCCTATTCCTAACAAAAATCCCATTTGGATTGCTTCTTCGGCTTCGGCAATAGTCCCTGTAAAGCAATGAAAAATACCTCGTAGCTTTTCGTCTTTGAGAGGCTCGAGTAGTTCTATGGTTTCTCGGAAAGAGTCTCTGCAATGAATCACGATAGGCAAATCATATTTTTTGGCAAGATTTACCTGTACCCTAAAAGCCTCTTGTTGCTGAGGAAAGAAAGTCTTGTCCCAATACAAATCAGTTCCCATCTCTCCTACGGCTACAAATTTTCGCTTCGAAAGCCATTCTTCTACGATGTAAAGTTCCTTTTCAAAATCTTCTTTAACTGAGCAAGGGTGCAAGCCCATCATCGGAAAGCAGTTGTCAGGGTATTTTTCTTCTAATGCCAGCATTCCTTCTATAGATTCACTATCAATATTGGGCAAACACAGTTTCTTTACATTCTCAGAAAGTGTGCGATTTATCATCTCATCACGGTCTGAATCAAACTTAGAGGAATACAAATGGGCGTGGGTGTCCACAAAATACATATTATTCAATTTGAGGTTTTGGTTTTAGTAAAAAGGAAAAAATAAACTGCTCAACAAATGACTTTTGTACTTCATATACGCAGGATATAGACCTTTTTGGATTATTTTATTGGCTCTTACCTAGTATTGAACTGGTAAAAATATTTTTCAAACTCAACAAATTTTATTCTGAAAAAGTATTGTTTCTTTTGTAGTATGTAGTTTTAAAATTTTATTCTGCGAAAAAGAAGAATATTATTTTTATCAAAAA
>JBBRUH010000214.1:0-9317 GCA_038248005.1 Cytophagales bacterium
CTAGGTGTCCCTTATCCTGAAGGTTATGAGAATGAAGTAGAAAAAGATGTAAAAGCACAAGCAGCAGGTATTGTAGCTCGCCTCAAAGAAGAAGCTAAAATCAAAACTTCGGGAGATAAAGAAATCATTGCTTTGATTGCCTATCTGCAACGCCTCGGAACAGACATTAAGGTAAAGCCTGAAGGGGAAGAAGCCACAACTAATCAATAAAAACAAACATGGTGCAAGTACATATAAAAGCTTGCACCACTAAACTATACTATTATGTTTAAGCACTATTTCGAAGGTATCCAAAATATAGAAGTCTATCCAATTATCTCATTACTCATATTCTTTTCCTTTTTTATAGGTCTATTTTTCTGGGTATCAGGTCTTAGTAAAAGACACATCAATGATATGAAAAATCTCCCTCTAGAATCGGATGATGAGCTAAATGAACCTAAAATCTAAAGATATGAAACCAAACTTTAAATCCATATTGCATAAAATAACTAGAGTAGGAGGCTTCATGCTTCTACTTTGGCTAGGCACAGGCATTGAAGCATTTGCACAAGAGGCAGCTGCCCCTAAAGCCCCGAGCATGTCCCAAGAAGAAATTATCTTACTTACACTCATCAGTGCGGTTATTTTCTTGATTATACTCGTATTGATTACTGTGATGTACACACTAGTAGTGATTCGCCAAGTAGTCTTCAAAGAAATACAAGGTGAAGAAGTAGAAGACATCTGGACAAGTCTAGATAAAAATCTACTTACTAGGGCAGTACCCATTGAACAAGAAAAAGATATATTGCTCGACCACAACTATGACGGTATTCGTGAGTTAGACAATCATTTGCCACCTTGGTGGGTATATCTGTTTTATGGTACTATCGCTTTTGCAATTATTTATATGTTTAACTACCATGTACTGAATATATCACCACTCTCTATCCAAGAGTATGACCAGTCTATGCAAGCTGCTGCCATACAAGTAGCGGAGTACAAAAAAACGCAAGCAAATAATATAGACGAAACCAATGTTGCCTTTGTGAAAGATGATAAAGCTGCTATAGAAGCTGGTAAAGCACTTTTTGTGGAACATTGTGTGGTTTGCCACGGACAAAACTTAGAAGGAGGCACAGGCCCTAACCTCATAGATACCTATTGGATACACGGAGGAGATGTTGTATCAGTCTTCAAAACCATTAAATATGGTGTGGCTCAAAAAGGGATGATTTCGTGGGAGAAAAAACTCAAACCTGATGAAATGCAAAATGTATCAAGTTATATTCTGACCCTACAAGGCACTAGACCTATCAATGCCAAAGAAGCGCAAGGAGACGAGTACGAAATGGGTGAAGATGGTACTGCTAAGAAAAAGTAAATCTAAATTATACCTAAGTAAAAAGGAAAAAATAAACTGCTCAACAAATGACTTTTGTACTTCATATACGCAGGATATAGACCTTTTTGGATTATTTTATTTTTGTAACTTTACTAAGGGGATTGATAAGCAAAAAAAGACGAATTAAGAGTCTTTCTTGCTTATCATCTTTTTAATAAAAATTCATCTTTTATATTATGCCTAAACTCTCAGATAATCAACTCCAAAAAATTCGTGATACGTGGGGGGAGGTCATTGCACATTCACACCAAGCAGGAGAAGTGTTTTATACCGTTTTATTTGATTTAGCTCCTAGTCTCAGTGATTTGTTTAAGGAAAACATCAAAAAACAAGACCAAAAATTACTCTCAGCTATCACACTCATCATCACCAAGCTTAATAAACTTGAAAATCTTAATGATGAAGTAAGAGCATTGGCAAAACGCCACGTACAATATGGAGTACCTACAACTCATTTTGGGGTGTTTGGTAAGGCACTGATACACATGCTAGAAAACATCTTGGGTGATAAATGGGATGAAGAAACTAAAGAAGCTTGGGAAAGAATCTACCAACTTATCTCCACAGCCCTCAAGGAAGAGATGGAAAAAGCGAAAGCTGAAATAAAGTAGTCTGAAAAAAAAGCCTATTCTTTCAAAGAATAGGTGTTTTTTTACTCTCATTTTTTAAAAGGAGCTAGTATTTTTTTGAGTTGAAAGCCTGCAAGGTTTTTTATTCTTGGAGTGAGGAGAGGCGTACTAATGTCTTTAAAATCTACCTCATAAGTATCTCTCTGAAAGGTAAAGAATTTGCCATCATCTTTGATTCTCTTCGTGCCTGATTGATACAAAACACCTGTTTTCCCTAATTGGATTTCTTTTTTGGAAACAAAGCCTATAAATGAAGCAATATAACGCTCATTAAACTGGTGCAAACTGATACAATAATAATAATCTGTGAGGCTACTGCTCTTTTGCATCTGATAGCTAGGTAGATTTAAGACATAATTTTCTCTAAAGATATTATTTTTCCTGCCCATTGATTTTATGTCAAAAGAGTAAGTCTTTCCATCAATTTCTAATAAAAAATCTTGTCCATCATCTTGCCCATCTACTGCCCCAAAAGAGCGATGAGGTCTTTTGAGTTCATAAGCATCCGCAAACATCACCTCTCCTAGTGTTCCTGTCAGTCTAAACTCTCTTTGGCGTTTTTTGCCATCAGGGTCATTTTGAAATATATCACTCACAGAGTGATGCTGAATAGAGTGTTCTACTAATTTAGTAGCATATTCTAATTGTTCATTAGACACTTCTATCTGAAAATAAAATTCATTTCTCATATCCTTTTTTTAATGTGAATTTGGAATTAAATTAGTTGATTTCGCCGTTGCCTATGTCCTCACAGGCGACTACATCACAATCACACGTGCAGACGAATATAACTGCGTGAGACTTACTATTGACAAGGCGAAAAATATTTTATGGAGAAACTTTCTAAGTCTGGCAGACTTGGAAAGTTTAAGAATCTCGCTTCTAAAAATCTCACTTCTTGATTCTAAACTCTTTGATTTGTTTAGAAGTAATGGACTTATAACCTCCCGAAAAATCTTTACCTGTGATTCGGATGTACCTCAAAAATCCCTCAGAACTTAGCGTTTTCTCAATCATACTCCACGAGCTTTCAGGTTTGTTTTTGATGATATACAAGCCTGAATATACCATGACCTCAGCAGGGACTTTATAAAAATGAATTTTATCGTTCATCAACGTACTCAGTACAATTTTTTCGTGGTGCATGCTTTGAATGCCTTGGCTTCGCCCAAACTCATACCAAGTCGCCCCTTTGTCTATGTCTCGTTTTAGAAGTTCTTCTTTATGTTGAAAGAAATATTGATAAGCACAAGGATATTCCTCTTTTAAAATAGATTCAGGAATGACTTCATACCTTTCTTTGATAAGTTTGTAAGGAAATAGCACAAAGGTTTTTTCATCCATCGCACCTTTGTACTTAGAGCCTTTGATTATTTTTTTGAGAAGTTCTTTTTCTATCAAATGTCCATCAAAATTCATCAATGATTCATTGTGATTTTCTGCTTTGGCAATGTATATTTTATCTCTCAAAGTAGCAAATCCATACTGCACATCAAAAAAATCTTTAATACTAGCATCTCTGTCTTTACCTAGATTGAGCATAAACTGAGCATCTTTTTGGTTTGAAAATGACCAATCTTTGTGATCTAACTCCTTAAACTGAACTTGGTTGACAGATTCTATTTTTTGATTGAGAAGTTCTTTGTATTCAAAAAAATCTTTTGAGTAGTTTTTTTGAATAACTGTGATAGCTGTATAGGTAGAGAAGCCTTTAAAAATCTTATTTGCCTTAAAATCTATCAGTGTTTTGACGATTCTTTGCTCTTTAAGATACTCTCTAAAATACTTGTAAGAAGAATTATGCAGATAACTATTGGGCGTGATATAACCCAAATGAGCTTCTTTTTTCATCATTTTAAGACCCATCTCAAAAAAAGATAAGTAAATGTCTATTGTTCCTTCCGAAAATATGAATTCATTTTTAAGAATTTCTCTAGTCTCAGCATCTAAGTTGTGTATTCTGATGTAGGGCGGATTTCCTACCACAAAATCAAAAAAATCAGGATAGTCTTTATAAAAATCGAGGGTGTTTTTTTGGTAAATATTCCATTGAATTTGAATGTCTTTTCCTAGTTTTAAGCTGATAAGTTGATTTAGTTGTGTAATTGATTTTTGGTGAGCTATCTCGTCAAGCTCTACGGCATAGATATATTTTTCTAAATTTTGTGCGATTTCTTGGGCAGAAAGATTTGCTTTAAAAGCGACAGTAAGATAGCGATTAACTATTTCTAGCAAAAAAACGCCCTCTCCACTAGCTGGCTCTAAGATATATTTATTCAGGATTTTTTCATCATTGTATCCTACCAAGTCTAATATTTCATTGACAATCCATTGGGGTGTAAATACCTGCCCTAAGGTTTTGTGTTTCTTCATTCTGTCTAAGCCTTCAATGTTTTTTTGTAAAAATAAATCCTTTTTGATGAAATCACCTAAAATAAAATATCCATAGCAAAGGATGAGAAGTCCTCTGCTATGGATGAGTAAGTTATTGATTTATGAATATCAGCAGATTATCAAAAAATATATTTTAATGATATTCTTACTTTTCTTTTTTATCACTTCCTAATGGGATATAGATTCCAAAATAAGGAGTGATGTATTTGGTAGCTTCGAAGGTATCGATACCATCCACTTCTACTCTTGCAAATGTCCAGCGATAATCAGCTCCAAACATAAATAATTTTAAGAAGTGATAGCGAAAGCCTGCCATCAAGAGAGCATTATTGTCAAGCGTAAAAGCATCTGCCAAATTACCTAGATTCCCTTTGATATAATTGCCGTGGATGGTCATTCCTTTGATAGGGAAATCATTTGCACTAGTACTCAATCGGATAAAAGCAGGGGAAGCGTCTGTTACTTGATCAGGAATCTGCAAAGAACCCGTAATGGTAAGTTTTTTCAGAATGGTGGCAGTTAGTGAGCCATACGTGCCTTGTATTTGTGGTGCATTTGCTAATCTCCAGATTTTGGCATCTTTGTCTATTTCATATACAGCATCAAAAAACTGAGGTAAGAAATGCTCAGAATAAAAAAGCCTTTCTAAGCGAATACGCACATCAAACTGTTCGGGAACTACCGTAATCTGGGCATCTGCTCCGATAGAAAAGCCTGATCCAGCATTATAACCATTGGCTATTGGTCCTGTAGCATCTGGATTCTCTAAGAGGTAATTATTGATAGAATCTTGGAGTGCTTGAGATTTATTAAGAATGGCATACTGCCCATATAATCTTAACTGAAAAAGGTCTGACTTTGAGACGGTTACGCCCCCATCTACTGAAAGAGCAGAAAACCCATCACCTACGATTCGGGTATCTTGGCGTGCACCTGTGGAGTCATAGCGGTTTACATCTCCATCTTTTAGAAAAGAAACACCAAACTGAATACTAGAAGCAACGGCACTTTTAGCATTTACAAAAGGCTTTACATAAGGTCTGATAAGAAATAAATTACTGAAGCCATTAAAATCACTGTAAAATCCCTCGACTCCTAGAAATTCTTTGGGTTTGACATCAAAGATAATACCTACCTTTCTACGCTCAAAGCTAGTGCCATTGGTGTAGTTATTCACCAAAAAACCTTGCCCTAGTCTAAGTTGATCTAGTTCTCCAAATCTAAAATAGAGCTTGTGTTTATCTCTAACACCATATCTAAAATAGCTTAACAAACGAAAAGAACCTGAACCATTTTGATATTCTTCATTTCGGACGGTATTATCTTCATTGTCTTTATTGACTTTAAATAACACTGGGATATTGATACCAAACCCTAGCTTACCTAAGCGAAGTTGTGGTTGAATTCGAAAACCAAAATAATCTTGATTGCCAATCCTTGTGTATCCTACAGGTACTTGGAAGGCACTGAGACTGTCATTAAGTATCCCCCCAAATTGGGTTTGTGCTTGTGCGTCAGGAATCATCCAAAATAAAGCAGTGAAGAGAAATAAGTAAATGTTTTTTTTCATAATAGAAGGCTTATTTAGTGAATAGTTATTAATGGTTAGTCATTGAATACAATAAATGAAGAGTCAAAAATAATTTCATTTACATTATCTACAAACTATGAGTATGAAAGTTTTTGGGATATGGGATAAAAAACCATCGATGTTCGATAAAATCATCTGATTTGAATATTTTTAAAGTTAAAAAATATCTTTTCTCAACGATAGCTCCAAAATGGAAAAGCTTCTCCAGCTTTGAAGTGAGTCCTCTCTTCGGGTAGTTCTAAAAAACCATTGCCTTGTCGCAGATTGGCATAATCACCTGAGCCTTTTCCTGCAAAAGGCTGTGCAATGAGTTCTCCTTTTGTATTATGAGTGGCTTGTACGGTAAGTAGTAAAGTTAAAGTAGGCTCAAAAACATAGTCTTGAGCTAGTTTTGCATATTGTGAAGGCACTGTCTTTAATCCTTGCATCGCATAAAGATAAGGCTTTACATAGCGATAAAAACCTGCTACAGTAGAAACAGGATTGCCAGGCAAGGCGAAAACCGCAGTCTTAGCAGTACGCCCAAACCAAAAAGGCTTCCCAGGACGTTGCTTTACGGTATGAAATAATTTTTCTACGCCTAGCTCCGCCAAAACCTCTGGCACATAATCAGCCTTGCCTTTAGAAACGCCTCCACTCAATACCACCAAATCAAACTCCGCCAAAATCTTCTCTAAAGTATCATAAATCACCTTGCGATTGTCTGGCAGATGGAAGCTACTTACTTGGGTAGAAGTCTGAGGCAAAGCAACTTCTAGGGCATAGACATTGGATTTTCTAATCTGAAAGGGAAGGGGTGTTTCATTGATTTCTACTAATTCATTCCCCGTAGAAATGAGAGCTATTTTAGGTGTTTTTTTAACTAAGACTTCTGATTTTCCTACACTCACTGCAATCGCTATCTCAGGAACACCGATTTCAATACCTGTTTCTAGCAAAGTCTCTCCTGCTAGATGATCACTCCCTAATCGGTGAAGGTTTTGGAATGCTTGGATAGATAAATCATCAGATAAAACTGCCCATCGTTGTGCGTTTTCTTCCTCTATTTTAAATTCTTCATAAGGCACAATCACATCTGCCGTGTCAGGGCAAATCGCTCCTGTCATAATCTCAATGGCATCAGTAGGTTTTTTTAAAGTCTGGGCTACCTCTCCTGCAAACTGTGTTGCTACTATCTCAAACCTACGAATACCTGACTTCCAAGCTTCAAAAGACAAAGCAATTCCATCCATCATGACTCTATCAAAAGGGGGCAAAGGACGGTCTGCTTTGATATTTTCTGCCAAAATTCTCCCTTTACTTTGGGTTGTCAGATAGGTTTCTTCTCCTAATAAAATGACATTATCTTGAATAATTTTTTGTGCTTCGGCTACGCTTATCATAGAGTTATTGATTTCTTGCAAATATACCATAATAGCATAATTTATAACTCATCTTTCACCAATTGAATCCCTTCACAAAACACTCTAAGAAAAAATTATTTTTCAAAAAACTCAACTGCTTTTTGCATCATTTTATCAAAGGCTTTTTCTACTGCATCAGCATATTTGGGGACAGTCGGGAAGGGATTGACGTGGGAGTGAGGATAGTCAAAATCAAGAACTTCCATAGGCAATACAGGTTTACCCTTAGTGCCTATCATAGAGGCTTGAATCTCTGTTGGAGTCATCACATCATCTTGGGCTAGTGCAAAGGTGAGGATTTGTTTGTCTAGTTCTTCAAGGCGTTTTTGGCGTTGTAGATTGGCAGTGCCATAACTTTCACTAAGCATACTTCTAAAATAAGCACCTCCTATTCTTGCATTTTCATAGAGTTCGCCTAGCTTGTGGTCTAAGAGTAAATTTCTATCAAAACTATCGATATAAAAATCTCGAATGGCATGGTGTGCCTCACTATCCATAATATAGCGTGAAGTGAGGTGCATTCTACTCAACAAAGGACCTCCACAAAAAAGAACTGCTTTAGTCTGTTCAAAAAGACTTTCACGATTAGCCATCAGCAAGATTTGGGCAAGAAAAGCCCCTGCCGAATATCCAAAAAAATCAATCTTTGCATTGGGTAAAATCTCAGGTATTCCCCCTGATTTTATTTTTTTGGTAAGCTGGATAATATCGCTGTACGTTTCCAAACCAGATAAAAAGAAACGTGAAGGAGCAAAATGTAAGCGAGTGCTCATAGCTGCATTGGTAAAGGAAGTATCTTGGATGGTAAGAAATAAACTTTTGCGTTTTTGACTGATTCGATTCATAGCTCGTGTGTCATACCACTCAGGCATGGCTCTATTGATATGAAAAGCCAAGGGAAATAAAATGACCGCTTTTTGACTCAAATCACATAATCTTTTTGCCCAAGGAAGGTATTTAGTCCAGTCTTTTTCATTCAGGCCATGAAACAAAAAAATGACTCCTTCTGCTGCTACTTTGTTCTTAGGTAAAATGAGAGGATAGTTAAAAGATTTATTGTCTAAGATTTGATCATCACTGTGTTGGAGAATTCTATCCATATCTCCCTCAAAAAAAATAGTATCTAGGTTGAGTAAGCTGCCACTTAGTTTGGGAGCATAATACACCTTATCAGCTGGAAAAATCAACTCGCTTTGTGATATAAAAGGTAAATTAATGATTCTTATGCTTGAGCCTGTAGATTCAATATGGGCTTGGTCGAGACTATATGCCTTTTTAAGTGCTTCATAGTCTTCTTGATATGTAAGGGTATTCGCCATCATTTGATTATAGTTCATTTTTTGACCAGTAGTCATTTATGCAAAAGTAGGGATTTTTTGAAAATAATGAACTAAAATAAAAAGCGATTCAAAGATGGGGGAGCGATTTTATAAATACAAGCAAAGACGCTGTAACAGTATTAAAAGTGAGTAAAGGTTTCGTCTAGTGTACTGTTTTAGTTAAACAGTTGGATAAGACCTTGATAGATTTTGGTGTCTCACCAAAATCTTCGCAGGTGAAACGCCTTGCGAGGTGGTATATTTCCGACAAAATTATCAAAATATAACACTAGTGTGAAACCTTCATTTTATAAAACTAAGTAGATGGTTAAAATTAGTTTAAAGTTTAATCTTATTGTAAAAATTTGATTATAAATACTTTCTAACTACACGACAAAAAAGTGTAATTGTATAAAAAGGTTTAAATTATTTAGCTAAAAATTTAGATAAAAGATTGATATTCATTTCATTATATGAATATTACCAAATATTTATCTATGAAAAAGAACACCAATCAAGACTGTAAAAGTACGAAATTAGTAGCATCTTTAAATGAAAATCTACTCAAAAATGGACAAAAATTAAATACAGCAC
>JBBRUH010000215.1:0-9302 GCA_038248005.1 Cytophagales bacterium
ATTATTACGATATTTTTATATTGTATGATACCGTCCAAGCGAAGACGCTTAGACGAGGTGATATCTGGTGCAAGCCTCTTGGCTTGCACCTCTACAAATAAAATCGTAATAGCCTCTAGTATTTTATATCTAAAAATCTATTAAGACTTTTGTGTAATTCTGTTGTTTTTTAATGCTTGCAAAATTAAGATAAATTCTTTGTAATCACGATATTGTCTTATTTTAGTTACCTGTGAAGACACGGAGAGAAGACACAGACAAGGGCGAAAAAACTCAAACAACAGCGAAAGCACCCTCATACACATAAAAAAAACTCACTAGATAAAGCTATCTAGTGAGTTTTGTAAGGGAAATCTATATTCACCTAGTTACTAATCACTAGCTTTTGACCAGGAGAAAGCATACTGCGGCTATTCATATTATTTAATTTTCTGATTTTCTCTACAGTCAGTCCTTGGTACTTCTGAGCGATATCCCAAAGTGTATCACCTGACTTTACGGTATGGTATTTTGCATTGGCAGAAGGAGTAACTGTAGTAGTAGTAGTCTTGGTTGCTGTCTTTGCAGGCGGTGTAGTAGCAGTAGTACTTGCTGCCTTTGGAGTTTCTTTTACCCAAACTGCTAATTTTTGATTAGGATGAATCATATTAGAAGAAAGACGATTCCAGATTCGAATATTGCTCACTGTTACACCATATTGCAGGGCAATATAACTCAATGATTGCCCAGAACTTACGGTATGTGTTACTTGTTTTTTACCTTCGGTAGTACTTGATGCATCAGCATCCCCAGCGGTATAAGGCACTTCACGGCGACTTGCTCTGCTGCTTGCACGCAAGATTTCACTGCGATTGGCAGTTACCATTTCACTTTTAGAGGCAGGAAAACGCAAAGGATAATTCTTTTTGTAAGCTGGAATTGCTTTTTTCTTCAAATGTGGGTTCAGTAATTCCATATGCTCTAGAGGCACATCTATTTGCTTGGCAAATTCTTCAATATTTAAAAATTGATTGATGTGTATCGTATCAGAAGGGATAAATACATGTGGCTTATCTGGACGAATAAAATGCTCTTCTGAGTAATTCATTGCATAACAAACACTAATAAAAGCAGGTACATACGAGCGAGTTTCACGAGGAAGAAAGTTATATATTTGCCAAAAATCAGCAGTTTTACCCCCAGCTTGTTTCACAGCCCAGTTTACTCTGCCAGGGCCACAGTTATAAGCAGCCAATGCCAATTGCCAATCTCCGTGGTATTTGTATAAAAATTTAAGATAGCGACAAGCAGCATCTGTAGATTTATAAATATCCATTCTTTCATCTATAAACCAATCTTGCTCCAAACCATATTCTTTGCCCGTAGAAGGGATAAATTGCCAAAGACCTACAGCAGCAGCCCAAGATTGTGCATTGGGGATGAGTGCAGATTCTACTATGGAGAGATATTTTAATTCATCAGGCATCTCGTGTCTTTTGAGAGCTTCTTCAAAAATAGGAAAGTAAAAGCTACTTCTTTCTAAGATTCGTTGGGTTTGAGCACGTTGCTTTACGGTATATAATTTTATCCAGCTTAAGACATCTTGATGGTAAGTCATCTTAATAGTAGTGTTCATACAAATAAGACGATCTTTGATGATTTCGGGGAATAAACTTGGTACAAAATTTTTGAGTTCATCATTGGCGATTGAGTCAAATCTAGCAAACAAAGCTTTGTTGGTATTTTCTATCTCTATAGAATCTAGATTACTAGGTTTGGTGGGTTTGTCTATCTCAATAGAATCTGGCTTGATGAGTGCAAAAGCGGTAGAAATTGAAAAAAAGTTTAATAAAATAAATCCCAAAAGCAAATGCTTAAGTTGGGTTGTTGAAGTAGAATACATAATAATTTTCCCGTTTAGTTTAGAGTTTTATAAGCCAAAAAATAGAATCTTAGTAGATTATGCTTGTTTCTCAAAAGCTAAAATACACAGATTTTTTTATTTTCCAATTAGTTCCTTAGAAAAAGACAAGAGTTTTGCTTCTTCAAAATGATTTGCCATCAGCTGAAGCCCTATCGGGAGCTGTTTTTGGTCAAATCCAACAGGAAAAGAAATAGCAGGAATCCCTACTACATTTGCCTGCACAGTAAACAAATCTTCTAAATACATCTCCACTGGATTTTTCCTTGGCACACCTATCTCAAATGCCGTAGTAGGCGTGGTAGGTGAAAGGATAAAATCGTATTCTTGGAATATTTTCTGAGTAGCCTCTGCAATGAGTCGCCTTACCTTCTGAGCTTTGGAATAGTAAGCATCAAAATAATCTGCACTTAATACGAAAGTGCCAAGTATTATTCGCTTTTTCACTTCTTTTCCAAAACCTATAGTACGGCTTTCTTTATACATGGCTTCTAAAATTTGTTTACCTTTTTCTACCGAACTGCGAAAACCATACCGAACTCCATCATAGCGAGAGAGGTTGGTACTTGCCTCTGCTGTAGTAAGGATGTAATATACAGGCAAAATATAGGATAACCATGGGGCATTTATCGGCTCTACAGTGTGTCCTTTTTGCTTTAGAGAAGCTATAGTATTTTCTAGACTTTCTCTTATTTCAGGCTGTAAAGCACTTTCAGGGCTAAGAATCTCACTAAAATAAGCGATTTTTTGAGGAGCTGAGGAAATAAAAGCATTTAAGTAAGTTTCGGAAGGTTTTTCTGAAGCAGTACTATCAAAATTATCTACTCCTGCTATTATTTCTAATACTTTGGCAATGTCTTCTGTGTCTTTTGCAATTAATCCAATGCAATCAAAAGAAGAAGCATACGCCACCAAACCATGTCTAGAGATGCGTCCGTAAGTAGGCTTTAAACCCGTTACGCCACAAAAAGCAGCAGGCTGACGCACTGAGCCACCTGTATCAGAGCCTATAGAAAGCAAGCACATGTCTTTTTGAATAGCTACGGCAGATGCACCCGAAGAGCCTCCTGGCACTCGTGAAGGGTCAAAAGGATTGCGGGTTACGCCATACGCAGAGTTTTCATTGGAAGAACCCATTGCAAACTCATCACAGTTTTGGCGACCTATGATGATTGCATCTTCTGCCACTAGACGCTCAATCACTGTAGCATTGTATTGAGCCTCGAAACCTTCTAAAATACGGCTTCCTGCCGTGAGGTGATGGTTTTGATAACTAATGACATCTTTGATACCCACTACTAAACCTGCTAATCTACCCGCAGTTCCAGCCTTGATTTTTTGATCAATGGCCTGAGCTTGTTGTCTAGCTTCTGATTCAAACACCTCTAAAAACACATTAAGCGAGGCATGCTCGCTTATGTTTTGGAGATAATATTCTACCAAGCTACCTAAAGTATATTGAGAGCTACTCAAGGCAGTCTGGATTTTTTGTAATGAATGACTTACTTGCAAAATTTTAAGCTTTCTTTTTCTTCTCGTCGTCTTTAATACCGTCTTCGATTTGGTCTTGTACCTCACGAGTAGCGTCTTTAAACTCTCTGATGCCTTTGCCAAATCCGCGGGCTAATTCAGGGAGCTTTTTAGCACCAAAAAACAAAAGAATTATAAAAATAATAACAAAAATTTCGGGTCCACCGATATTAAAGAATAAAAGCAAATTGAGGATGTTCATACCTATATTTTTTTAAATTATGATTGCAAATATACAAATAATTTTGGGGCTTTTTGCAAATTTTTAAGCCTAAGAATTATCGATTCAAATTATAGACTAAGTATTAAAAGGAAGGTTTAAAAAAAATATTTAATTTGCTCCAGAGTTCATAGGCAAATTAGTATTCGTCATAAAGAAGCCATAATACTCTAAACTTTCATAAAATTTAATAAAATGAAAACTTCTTACACCTTCTTCTTATCTATCTTTGTGCTTTTGAGTGGCTTGATGGCTATTCAGGCACAAGAAAAGAACTTTATTTTAAGTTCTGAATTGCAAAAAACACCTTTGTATGTAGGTGTACCACAAGTACTTTATGTTTCGCCTAGTTTATCAAAGAGACAAGCTAAAAAAATTAAATACCAAATCGAGAATGGACAGATTTTAGAACAAAAAGCCAATGAACTTACCATTCTCAGTAATCAAGAAGGTACAACCACCATATTAATAGAACAAAAAGGAGAAGCAACAGTTCAAAAAATCTTTCAAGTATCTTCTAGACCTAGTGTAGAAGTGATTTTTACTTTTGCTAAGACTGATAAAAAACCTGATTCTTATTCGTCTCACAGTGATATGGATATTGAGGGAGATAGAAAAGTAAACTTGGACATAGGTGTTCCAACCGATGCTCTGATTAAAGCAAAATCACAAATAGATAAAACTTTAAATTACTTCATCCTGAAGAGTGTAATTTTATAATCAAAAAGATGGAAGCCTCGCTTTTTAGAGGTGGTCGTATGATTCAAAGTATTAAATTAGATTCCCCAGAATTTAACTTAGAAAGTATGAAAGAAGAAAAAGGAGATGGTATCCAGATAAAAGTAACAGAAGTAGTACGCATTGATACCAATACAGGAGAAGAGGTTAGAGAGCCTTTGAAGAATCCTTATTTTGCATTCTTTATTTTGTAATATTTGCTTGCTCCTCTGAGTAGGTAAAGTCATAAAAGACATTTTCATATCCATTCAACCAGCTAGTATTTTGATTATCAGTGTGTTAAACAGTTTTCAATATCCTTCATTTTTTATTTACTAATAGCTATAAATTTGCTTGGGAAAAGATAGGTCGTATTTATAAATATGGTCTATCTTTGTTTTTAATAACAAACTCAAACTACTTAAAAAATGATGAAAAATATTACCTTCCTTTTGATTTTATCAGCAATGATTTTCCAGTCTTGCACCGACCCAAGTGCTGAATCAAACAATAAACCCACTGACCCTGTAAAGAATAGCTACTTAGATTTTTCTAATAGAGATGATCAATTTACGGGTGGAATCAAAATGATTCCTATCTCTACACCCAAAGGTGAGTTTAAGGTATGGACAAAAACCGTAGGAAATAATCCTAAAATGAAGGTTTTGCTATTGCACGGAGGGCCTGGGGGAACGCATGAGTTTTTTGAATGTTTTGATGGATATTTCCCTTCAGAAAACATAGAATACATATATTATGACCAACTAGGCTCTTATTATAGTGATCAACCTAGTGATACAAGCCTATGGAATACAGATAGATTTGTAGAAGAAGTAGAGCAAGTTCGCAAGGCATTAAAGCTAGATAACACCAATTTCTACATTTTGGGGCAGTCTTGGGGAGGTATTTTGGCAATGGAATACGCCTTAAAATATCAGCAAAACCTAAAAGGATTGATTATCTCTAATATGATGTCAAGTGCACCAGAGTATAATCAATATGCCAAAGATGTATTAGGGCCTCAGCTAGATAAGAAGGTTTATGAAGAACTTCAAGCCATAGAAGCCAACAATGATTTTTCAAACCCGAGATACAATGAATTGCTTTTTGAGCATCATTATACAACACATGTGCTTAGAATGCCTGTCAAGGAATGGCCAGAATCTATCAATAGAGCCTTCAAACACCTTAATCCTGAGGTCTATGTCTATATGCAAGGCTATAGTGAGTTTGGAATGACGGGTGATGCTACGCTTAAAAACTGGGATATAAAGGCAGATTTATCAAAAATCACAGTGCCTACATTGGTAATCGGAAGTAAATATGATACGATGAATCCTGAGCACATGGAATGGATGTCAAAGGAAGTAAAAAAAGGCAGGTATTTATTTTGCCCCAATGGAAGCCATCTTTCTCAATATGATGACCAGAAAAATTATTTTCAAGGAGTCATTCAATTTGTAAAAGACGTGGATGAAGGTTCTTTTAAGTAAGAGATGCGTTATAAGTTTATAGGGTAGTATTATAAATGTAATGTTTTCAAATTTTGAAAATCATTGCAAGAGTATCTATATAAGAAAAAAAGCATACTGAACCTACCCTTACAAATATAACATTATCTCTACTTTGAAATAGCTTCAAAAAAAGAAAGAAAGCATCAGTTTTGGCAGAGAAACAGTTTGCCAATTATATTATATACGCCCAAAGTATTTGAGCAAAAAATAGATAATATCCATCATAATCCAGTTTCTAAAAAATGGACATTGGTAAAAGATTATGTAGAATGTAAATATTCGTCTATCAGGTTTTATGAAGAAGGTGAGGATATTTTTAGGATTCTGACTCGTTATGAAGAGTGTGTTTAGTCAAACCATTGCCTGTGAGGACACAGGCAATGGTTTTGGGTATTTTTTTATTGTTTATGCTATCCCACCAAATCACCTATATAATTTTCTATTCTATCTCTGACCATCTGAGTAGAGATGCCAGTGATGCAAGGGCGAGTCAGGCAAGAAGTCTTGCGATGATTGGCAGCACTCACACAAGGCGAACAAGGAAGTCCCAAATAAATAGGCTCTGCATTGCCTCCAAGAGGAAGATAAAGGTGAGGAGTCTCAGGGCCAAAGATGACAAATACTTTCAAATCTGTTACGGAGGCAAAGTGTGCAGGGCCTGAATCATTGGTGAGCATGATTTCAGAAAGTCTGTAAAGTGAAACCAATTCTTCAAACTTGAAAGCACCAGCCGAATTAAAGCAAAGTGGGTGATTGGCTTGGTCTATCACATTTTTAACATATTCAAATTCATTGGGAGCACCCGTGCCTAGCACTATCCAGTCTTCATGCTCATTCAGGAAATCACGGGCTATCTGAGCAAAACGCTCAGGCATCCACTTTCTCTGAGGAAGTAAATCAGAGGCATTAACATTAAGCAAAAATATTTTTTCACCCTTATAATCAGGGTATATTTTCTTGATTTTTTGTTTGACTTCTTCTAATCTAACATCATCAGGAGCAGCTTTTTCTAGTTTGATATCCTCAAAGCGAATGGCAGTAGTAGCATAAGGTGTGTCGTGAAGTCCTAAGGCAGTATTGACCAATGAGATAAAATTAACAGCAATATGGACGTGAGCATTGTATCTAACGGGATGATTGACTATGCTACCACGATACAAGCCCTCATCATGCACACTTGCAAAGCCTATCCTATCTCTAGCACCACTGAGGGCAGCTAAGAGAGCCGTAAAGCGAGAAAACAATTCTAAATCTATGACTGTGGAGATTTTTTTCTTGCGACACCAGACCATAAATTGAAGCACATCTAGAGCAAGCACCCACAGGTTGTTAGATCTCATCTCAAATACATTGTCATAAGGGATGGTATTAAGCAAGTCTATGCTTTTGCGGTTGTCTTTAAAAATCACAAAAAATAACTCTGCATGGCTATCTTCTTTGAGCTTACGCATGGCAGGATCTACCAAAATGGCACTTCCCATCTCAGAAAGCTCAATAAATAGCGTATGGTCAAGTTTAGGATTTTTTCTTTTTCGCTGAAAAACGGAAATAATAAAAATTCCAATTGAAAAGATGAAAGTAAGTGGCACACCCACAAACTTATCTATATTTCGCATGGTTTGGACTTTCATAAAGACGAAGGTTTAGGAATTGATGAAGAAAGTTTTTCTTTCTACGCAGCTATTTGTATCCTCACAAGTATTTTTGTGATTGATGAAATGATAAAAATAGACCAATAAGTATTAGTTATTAAAATACTCATAATTCATAACTTATAACTCATCTCTTACTTAGAAGCTTCAAAAGTGCTAAATATTTGCGAAATAATCAGCTTTTAGAGTGATAAATTTACTGTAATGTAAAGATTATGCTTTTTCTAAGTGAACTTATAAGCTTGTGGCAGGCGAAATAAATTCACTAAAAAATGAAGAGAGATAGCATAAAATCTTTTGAATTTCATTTTTTTTGCAAGACTTATCAACAATAATTAAATAAAGTGTTCATTTAGTTTAGATAAAAAACTCATTATCGATTATCACAAACTTACAATTCATCTCTCACTTATCAATCATTTAGAAAAATATTGGAAAATAAACCCCAAAAAATAATTCTCAGCCGAACAGATAATCTAGGAGATGTCATACTTACTTTACCACTTGCAGGATTTTTAAAAAGTCAGATTCAAGGCATAGAGTTGTATTTTATAGGAAAGGCTTACACAAAACCCTTGATAGAATCTTGTAAATTCATAGATTATTTTTTGGATAAAGAGGAGATTCTTCAAAACCCAAAGATTTTAGAAGAAATCAAGGCTGAAGCCATCGTGTTTGTTTTTCCTGATAAATCTCTTGCCCAGTTAGCCGCTAAACTAAATATTCCTCTGAGGATAGGCACTTCACATCGTTTGTTTCATTGGTTGTATTGTAATAAGAGAGTGAGCTTTAGCCGTAAAAAGTCAAATCTGCATGAGGCACAGCTTAATTTTAAGTTATTAAAGCCACTTGGTTTTGAGGTATTGCCTACTTTTGAGCAAATAGGGCAGTGGTATGGCTTAGAAGCTAAGGCTGAATTGCCTTCTGAAGTAGAGATATTATTGTCTAATTCTTTTCCAAAAATCATCATTCATCCTAAATCTAAAGGCAGTGCAAGAGAATGGGGCTTGAATAAGTACCAAGAGCTCATAGAGTCATTTTCTACACAAAACTATCAGTTTTTGATAACAGGTACAGCCAGTGAAGAGGCGCAAATAAAGCAGGAGTTTCCGACTCTTTTAGAAGATACAAAAGCCATTAATCTAACGGGGCAACTAACCTTGGCTCAATTGGTGAGTTTGATTGCAAGAGCAGATGCACTTATAGCCTGTAGCACTGGCCCATTACATATAGCGGCGGCATTGGGTAAGGTAGCAGTAGGTTTGTATCCGCCTATTCGCCCAATGCACCCTCAGAGGTGGCAACCCATAGGAACGAATGCTGAAGTATTGGTACTAAAAAAAGAATGCAATGATTGCAGAAAACAGACACAATGTGCTTGTATTCGGTCTATTACAGTTTCAGAGGTAAGAGAGAAGGTGATTTTAGGGGTGAGGAGTGAGAGTTTTAGGGGTGAGGAGTGAGAGTTTTAGGGGTGAGGAGTGCTATTTTTTCCGTATTTTGTGTCTTCACTTTTCCGTGTTTTATGTCTTCACAAAACAATTTTCCGTGTTTTGTGTCTTCACTTTTCCGTGTTTTATGTCTTCACAAAACACTTTTCCGTGTTTTGTATCTTCACAAAACACTTTTCCGTGTTCTATGTCTTCACAAAACAATTTTCCGTGTTTTGTGTCTTCACTTTTCCGTGTTTTATGTCTTCGCAAAACACTTTTCCGTGTTTTGTATCTTCACACAACAATTTTCCGTGTTTTGTGTCTTCACAAAACAAT
>JBBRUH010000216.1:0-9296 GCA_038248005.1 Cytophagales bacterium
ACACAAACCACGGAACAGGTGGTTTGTGAAGACACAAACCACGGAACAGAAGACACAAACCACGGAACAGGTGGTTTGTGAAGACACAAACCACGGAACAGTTCGTGTCTTCACGAACCGAAATCAGTGGTGGTTTGTGAAGACACAAACCACGGAACAGAAGACACAAACCACGGAACAGGTGGTTTGTGAAGACACAAACCACGGAACAGTGGTTTGTGAAGACACAAACCACGGAACAGGTGGTTTGTGAAGACACAAACCACGGAACAGAAGACACAAACCACGGAACAGGTGGTTTGTGAAGAAACAAATCACCTCGTTCAAGCGTCTTCGCTTGAACGGTATTTATTAGTTTAAATTACTGAATATTCACCTCGTTCAAGCGTCTTCGCTTGAACGGTATTTATTAGTTTAAATTACTGAATATCAGATACTTAATTTTTTTTCAATTCTTTTTATTGAGATAAATTATTACCGAAATGTAACTCCTCACGCATAATTCATAACTCCTCACGTATAACTATTTAAAACCCACCTTCTTTGAGTTTTTCGCTATTTTCTGCCATTCTTAGATTGTCAATAAAATCTTCTACTGCACCATCCATTACATTATTAAGGTTATAGACTGTGTAGCCTATTCTGTGGTCAGTAACTCTGCCTTGTGGGTAATTATAAGTTCTGATTTTATCAGAGCGATCACCGCTACCTATCATAGATTTACGCTGAGAACCGATTTCATCTTGTTGTTTTTTGTGTTCTATCTCATACAGACGAGAACGCAATACACGCATCGCCTTGTCTTTATTTTTGAGTTGAGATTTTTCATCTTGGCAAGAAACTACCAATCCACTGGGTTTGTGGGTAATCCTGACAGCAGAGTAAGTCGTGTTTACAGACTGTCCACCAGGCCCTGAGGAGCAGAAAGTGTCAATTCTTAGGTCAGCATCGTGAATCGTTACTTCTACATCATCTACTTCGGGAAGTACCGCCACACTTGCAGCAGAAGTATGCACTCTGCCTTGAGTCTCAGTAGCAGGCACACGCTGTACACGGTGTACGCCTGACTCAAATTTCATCATTCCATACACATCATCTCCTGAGATACCACAAATAACCTCTTTGTAGCCACCAGAAGTACCCTCTGTAAAGTCAATTAACTCCATACGCCAGCCCTGTTTTTCACAGAATCGCTGATACATTCTAAACAAATCTCCTGCAAAAATGGAAGCCTCGTCTCCTCCTGCTCCTGCACGAATCTCCAATACAATGTTTTTGCTATCATTGGGGTCTTTGGGAATTAGGAGGGTCTTGATTTCGTTTTCCAATGTATCTTTAAGAGGCACGAGTTCATCTAATTCCATTTTAGCCATTTCACGCATTTCTGGATCTTTCTCTGAGTTGAGTAGCTCTTTGGTAGATTTAATATTACTGAGTACGTTCTCATACTCTCCAAACTTTGAATCTATTTTTTCTAAATCTTTGTATTCTTTGGTAAGTTTAGAGTAGTTCTGCATATCCGAAATAATGTCGGGCTGAATAATTAACTGCCCCACTTCTTTGAATCTTTCTCTAATGGCTTCTAATTTATCAATCATATTTTGATTTTTTTTAACTACAAAGTTAATGAATCCTATTCACATTTGAGAAATAAGTAAATCATCTTTATTGATTTGAAGGGTTTTACCTAAACGTTTTATAAGGAGGTAACCCATAATGAAGAAATGGAAAGACCTACTAAAATCAGGTTTTAATAGGTCTTTTTATGTTGTTTGTGGATAAGGGCAATGATGAAAATTATATTATTTCTTTTTTAAAGTAATGGTTGCAGTTTTATCACCATCTTTAAACATCATTTTATTACCTTTTAATTCTACAGATTTCATTTCTTCTGCTTTACCTTCAGAAGGTTTCAAAGTAATAGTTTTTCCATCTTTGCTTACTTCATAAGTGCCTTCACGTGAATTTTGACTTGATTTTTGGATAAACTTACCCTCTTTCTCGAAAGTCATAGTGATAGATTTTTCTGTGGCACTTAATTCTTCACCTTCTACACTTTCCATTTCCCAAGTACCTAAAAGTTTGGCAGCAGGATCGCTTTTGCAAGCAGTCATGAGTAGAAGAGACATCACAAATACAGATAATAGTAGCTTTTTCATAATTTCTTTGTTTTAAAGTTTAATTTAGATTATTAATTCAAGGCAATTTAGAAATTAATCTTTAATCTAATAAGCAAATCATATTATTTTTTTTAAAATTCACTTTTTTTGAAAATCAATTTCTATTAATTCTACTTCAAACAATAATAAAGCGTGTGCAGGCAATACATCTTTGATTTGGTAGGCTCCATAAGCAAGATCAGAAGGAATAAAAAACAATGCCTTAGAACCTGCATTGAGTAACTTCATACCTTCTTCCCAGCCTTCTATTACTTGCTCTTGACCTAGTATAAATTCAAAAGGTTCATAACTTTCTTCTTCATTGAGCATTTTCTCTGCTTTGGCTACTTCTAAGATATTGGTATCAAATATTTTATTGTCTTTTAAGCGTTTGCCTACATAGCGGACTTTTACAGCATCGCCTTCTTTGGGATATGCACCCTCTCCAAGCCTCTCGATATGATAGAACAAGCCTGAAGGATGACTCTTTAACTCAATTTGATGCTCTTTTGCGAATGCTTTGATTTGCTGTGTTTGCTGTACTTTTCGTTTTTGGTAGGCTTCAGTATCTTTTTGCTCAGTTTCTTTGATGGATTTTACTGCTAAAATTTTAAAAAAATACTGTACAAAAGTGCCGTGAGGAGTAAAAGAAGGCAAGTCTGTCTGACCATATTTTTTGAGAGAATCAGTGCTTAATCGGCATATTACGCTATCACCTTTGCTTAGATAAGGGAAAATTTGGGCAATATCAGCTGGATGCATAGGGAGTTTTACTTCTATATCCACCACTGATTCTTTAGTATAAGAGTTTACGATGATGGAATCTTGATAATTTTTGACCATTACTTCAAAAGTGATATAATCTCCAATTTGGATATTTTTTTCACTTGTGCCATCCTCAAAAACTTGGTAATTGATACCTTGGGGAGTTTGTTTCCAAGGGTTATTTTGGGAAAATGAATAAGAAGTATTAAAAATCAGAAATAAAATAAACAGGTTAAAGTAGTTTTTTTTCATATTATGAGATTGAGTTTTTTATTTATTGCATCACTTATAATGTACGATTTTTTTTAATGAATGGCGACATTTTTTAAAATTCAATACTTTTCACAAAAAACTCAATTATAAATCCATCTAACCAGCCAGAGGTTTTCATAGTACTAACGCTTAAAGTTTAATAACACATAACTTCGAGAGGTTCTAGGCTTTCCAAGTCTGTCAGACTTGGAAAGTCTAGTATCTTTTAAACTCCTCGCAAGGTGTCTCACATGTGAAAATTTTGGTGTTGCACTAAAATCAGACTAACACAGCCTCGAAATTCAAATTACTTCACGAATAAAATTTCATTTCTATTCTGCTTCTATCAAAGCATAATAATTTTCCCGATAAACTTGCCAAAGTTGCCTTTGTGCTTCTTTTTTAGAGGTTTCCGTTTCAAAAGTTGTATCTTCTAAGCCTTCCCAAGGAGCTATGAAATGATGATAAATGTACTGATAACGAGGGAAAAAATATACTTTGAGGGCATTTAAGTTTTGAACTCCTAATACGACAAGCCCCAAACTTACATCATCTGACGCTAAAGGTGTAAGAATATGTATCAATTTTTCTTTCCAGTCTTCTATATCATAAAAACTATCCATCAATGTTTTCAGGAGGATATATTCAAAGTGCATCGGGCTAGGTAAATAGCCAAAACAGCCATCTGTGGCAGAAATCAAGATAAAAGATTTACTAAGTTCAAGTGTTTGATGGTGGATAATAAATTTACTGCTGGCATCTATGCAGTTAGAAAGAGTCGCATCTTGCCATATATTCTCTAAAGCATCAGGTTGCTTGTGGAGGTCATCTAATGAGATTTGCTGTATTCCCTTAGTATCAGTTAAGAGGTAATTACGAGAATCTCCTGCCCAAAAACTATTGATAATGAATGAGTTACTGCTTTTTTGATAATCAAAATAAATTCCGGCTAAGGTGGTGGGCAGTGTCCTGATGAGCTTACTTTTGAGTTTGGAAGGCTCACCTTCTATGGATTTTGCATATTCTACAAAATCTTCTTTAAGGGTATCTTCTAGCTGTGATACAAAAGAATATAAATCATTAGAATGCGTATAAAGATACTCAATACTTGACTTGGCAAAGCGTGAAGCTAAGTAAGCACCACTTTGGCTTACTTCTTCTCCATCTTCTGACACTATCTTGTAGGTTTTACTCCCTGCACCTCCTAAGCCATCATAGACTGCCAATACCCCTGTTTGAGGAGATTGAAAAAGCAAAGTAGGAGGAGCATCTTCACCGTGATTTTCAATTTTTTCAGTCCAAATCGTAAAATACATTTTAAATTAGACAGGGTTTGTTCAAAAATATTTTAAGGTTTAGCAAAATGAATGATTGCTATCAGCAAATATAAACTTAAATTTATGGACTCAAGTGAATTACATCAACTAAAATGTAGAAACAAATGCTTAGAATTGTCTTAATTTTTATCTTCAGTCTGGGCTTTATCACTTGCTCCTCTGGCTCAAAAAAAGAAACTGACTGCAAAACTTGCAAAGATTTTACCACGCAGGCAGAAGCCAAGGCATATTCAAAATCTCACCCTAAATGCAAGAAAAAATTAGACTCTGATAAAGACGGGAAGTTTTGTGAAGATTTACCTAAGGACTAAAAAAATAGCTACGTAACTCTTTCAAAATAAAGCACCCATTTAGTTTAAGTAAGACACTCATTATCAAATTATTAAGAACTTATGATTCATCACTTATAACTCATCTCTTATCATAAATGCTCTCTAATATGAATATTGCTTGCTCTTATGGCAGGGATATAGGAGGAGAGAAGTGTGATAAGGATAATGGTTATCCCTGTAAAAAGAAAATCACTACTGACAAGCTTGACAGGGTAAGAACTAATCAAGGTGCTTTGTGTACCCATCGTTACGAAGCCATAATGTTGCTGTAGCAAAATGATAACAGTCCCAAAGATTAATCCCAAAAATGCTCCCGTAAAGGCAATCAAGATACCTTCTAGCCAAAAAATTTGCCTAATTGTACGTGTACTAGCACCCATTGCCATCAATACACCAATGTCTTTTTTCTTATCTATGACGAGCATCATCAGAGAAAAGAAAATATTAAATGAAGCTACAGCCAATATAAATGAAAGCGTCAGATAGACAAAAAACTTCTCTATTTTGATGGCTCGCAATAGACTTGCTTGTTGTTCATCACTGTTTTTGATGGTAAATTTACTTCCTAGCTTGTCTTTCAAGACTTTTTGTACTTTGTCTATAGAATACTTGTTTTTTACCTTTAGCTCTAATGAAGTACGTTTATTACCATACTCTAAGAGTTCTTGCATAAAATCTAGGGGTACGAAGACATATTTTTCATCGTAGCTTTTTTCAAGGGAAAATACCCCAGCCGGAAAAATATTCATTCTATTAAAACTTTTATCAGGATTGAGGTTGCTAAGATTGACTTTATCGGTTCGCTTAGGATACCAAAACTGTAAATCGTCAAATTGATTATTGACTCCAATAGATAAAATTAACTGTACACCTCGCCCCAAAATAGCAAAACGATATTTACCCTCTCGAAGCTTAAAATCGCCTTGAACCAATGCAGATTCAAGGCGACTTTGCTTTATAAAATTATCACTTACGCCCTTGAGTGTTACAACCATTTGCCCCTCTCGGTAGCGCAATAAAGCATTGTCTTCTATGATTTCACTCAGAATTTCTACTCCCTCTGTGTTGCGAATACTATCCAAAAACTTTGGATTGACCTCAAAAGATTTACCTTCAACAGGTGTGATTTGTAAATCAGCATTGAAAGTATGATGTAAACCTTTGATGACATCTTCTAAGCCATTAAACACTGAAAGAGCAATGATGAGTGCCATTGTGCCTACCATCACCACTACCAAAGAAATGATAGAGATGAAGTTTATAAATTGCTTCTTTTGCGTAGAAAAGAAATATCTTCTTGCAATAGTTAAAGGTAGGTTCATATTTCAGTATCAGTTTTCAACGTCAAATAACAGTATCAGTTTTCAGTGTCATAAATTCTCGCTTCTAATATTTTGCTTCTCACTTCTAACATCTCATTCATTATTATTATCTCCTTCGTCTTCGTCTTCATCTCCTTTGGGAATATCAAGGCTTTCTAAGAGTTGTTCTATTTTGGAAGCATACTCTGCGGTATCATCTAAATAAAACTCTAACTGAGGAACAATACGCACACTCTTGCCTATTCTGTTGCCAAGGATTTGTCGGATAGCTTTGGTTCGGTCACGAATATCTTCGAGCATTTCCTCTTTATTATCTACCATCAAAAAACTTAAATAACTGCGGGCAATCCCCAAATCAGGTGTTACACGAACTGTAGTAACGGTGATGAAAGCATTTCCGAATAAGTGTTTGGCATCTTGCTGGAAGATTTCACCTAAATCTTTTTGTAATAATCGTGATATTTTTTGCTGTCTTTTACTTTCCATTCTTTCTTTGTTATAATCTGTCATGCAAATATGTTAAATTTGAAACGATTTTGGTAAAAAAACCTAAAAAGCTTCGGAAAAATCATCCGAATGTTTCTTAATCAAGGTCTTGGATACTTGATAGTTAAATATTTAACGTTTTTTTGCAATTACTAAAGTATTAGAGATTAGTACGATATTTTTATATTACGTAATATTATTCAAGTGTTTTTGCTTGCACCTCCGTAAATAAAATCGTAATAATGTCTATTATATATTCATTTTTAAAACCACTAAGAGATTGATAAGTTTTTTTAGAGTAAGTACGGTTTACAAGTATATATTTCTATTTCTACTATTTTTGGCTTTGCGTCTGCCTGTATTATTGATAGATGTTCCTTGGCTTCTGCCTGAGTGGAAGTGGATTTTGATAGGGGAGCGGATGAACAGAGGCTTTATTTTATATGCCGAAATTTGGGACAATACTGCTCCTTTGAGTGCTTTGGTGTATCAGTTGCTTTACAGTATTTTTGGAGCAAATCAGTTTGCTTATCAGTTATTGACTACTTTGCTGATATTTATACAAGCCGTCATGCTCAATGAGATATTAAAAGGAAGACAGATTTATTCGGATTTGACGCTAATTCCTGCCTTGCTTTATTTGGTGTTGATGAGTGTGTTTCCTGATTTTTATATCTTGAGTCCGGCCTTGCTTGCCAATACCTTTTTACTCATAGTACTTCGCTATACTTTCTTACATATTGCCGAACGCAGACGCTATAACTCAGTCTTTGAGATAGGGGCTTATCTAGGAATTGCTACTTTGTTTTACTTCCCGAGTATTGCGATGATTTTCGGAATTATTCTGGCGTTTTTGAGCTTTACTAGCACTAAGTTACCAGACTTTCTTCTGATGGGATTTTCATTTATTTTCCCCATTTTTGTTGCTTTTTTGGTGTTTTTTCTGAGTAATAGTGAGTATGATTTTTACCTTAATTATGTAGAATCTATCTTTTACTTAAGACCTGTTTTTTATATCTCACCTTTGTATTTATTGATGCTTTTTGCCTTGCCACTTGTGTTGAGTATCTGGAATATACTAAGAGCCTCTGAGTATGTACGCTACACCAATTATCAGAATGCTTGCCAGACCATTGTGGTATTTTGGTTTGTTTTTGCTGTATTAAGCATATTTTTAGACTCTGAGATTTCAGCTTACAGTTTAATTCCAGCCGTTCCTGCCTTTGTTTTTTTTATGACACATCTGTTTTTGATGCTTCGCAATACTTTACTCAAAGAGGCTCTATTCTTAGGGCTTCTTTTAGTGTCTATTTATTTCTGCTATAGTACTGTCTTCAAGACCTATTTACAAATACCTATTCCTTGGCAAGGTTGGAGACTTTATAGTTTAAAAATCCCTGATGATAAATTATTAGTTAAAGAACATCCACAATCTGAAAAATTTAAAGGGAAAAAAATCTTGGTATTGGGTGGAAATGTAGGCTATTACCTCAATGCCAAAGTAGCTTCTCCTTACCTTAATTGGCGACTAAGCCAAAGACATTTTGAGAAGATGAATGAATATTATGACATCAATACCAAAGTATTTAAGAATATTTTTCAAAATACCAATCAAGATGTCCCTGACTACATCATTGATGTAAATGGCACAGCAGAAGCTCTTTTTAAAATGATGCCCTTAGGCAAAGTTCAGTATCAAAAGCTTGAAGGGAAGGAAAGTATTTATGAGAGGAAAAGGTAAGTGAGTGATGAGTTATGAATGATGAATTATTCCATTAAAATACTGATAGCCAGATTTTCATAGCAAGATTAAAGTATAAAACAAGTAGAAACAAATATTTATTTTCAGAACACTACTTCATAACAGCAAAGAAATTGGCATAAGAAAACACTTCTAATTTTTCACTGTATTGATTGATGGGTTGAAGTCCATTTTTGGCTACTCTGTATAATTGGTAATCTTGATGAAGAATATTCCAAAAATCTCTAAAATAAGTACGTGAATCTATGTTACAGCCTCCAAACTCAAATTGAAGGTACTTTATTTTTTTACCTAAAAGCATTTTCTCTGCTCCTTTTAGCACCGCAATCTCATGACCTTCTACATCTAGTTTTAAAAAATCAATCCAATCTATTTTGTTTGATTCACAAAAACCATCCAAAGCCAATATACTAATCTCTTCGCTCATGTCCATCGTTTGTTGATGATGAGCCAAATCTCGCTGATATACAGAGGCAAAACCAGATAAATCTTTATTGGAGTAGAGTGTGAGTTGTTCTTCTTTTTCACCCATTCCAGCATGAAAGCAGTTTACTTGGATAGAGTTTTTAAACCGTTCTTGTACTTTTTCAAAGGTTAATTTAGAAGGCTCAAAGCAATAGATTTTTGCCTGTGTTTGAAAAGCTTTGAGTAAATTTTCGGTGTAGTTACCTACATTTGCACCCACATCAAAGATAACCAAATCTTTCTGTCCAGCCGTTTCTTTTTGTAGATAATTGATAAGATGCAGTTCTCCATTAGTTTCAAACTCTGCATTGTTATAGTTCATCCCTAACAAACCTACATAATGAATGTTTTCAAATAGTTTTTGAAAGCTTTTTTTTCCAATAAATGGATTTAATAAAGTACGGATGATTCTGGAC
>JBBRUH010000217.1:0-9276 GCA_038248005.1 Cytophagales bacterium
AATATTGACCAAAGAAGGGGGGATTTTCACTCCATCATTGACCGAAAAAGAGAGTCCATTGGCTTGATTTGCCCCGTGATAAGGGTCTTGCCCAATGATGACTACTTTGGTATCTTCAAAGCCGCATTTATCAAAAGCATTAAAAATAAGTGGTCCAGGAGGATAGACAGTATGTTCTTGGTATTCTTGCTTGATAAACTCAGTTATTTCTGTGAAATAAGGTTTTTCAAACTCTGTTTGTAATTTATTTTTCCAAGATTCTGCAATTTTTACGTTCATAGTTATAGAGATAGCAATAAATAAAATAATGGGCTAAAATTATATAAAAAGTATCATAGCAGCAACAAAACTTACTTTTATATTTGTGATAAAACTATTTGAAGAATTATTTGGCTAAAAATTTGTTACTTATTGAAAATATCTCCAACTATATGATACTTTGCTTAGTTTAAAGAATACAATAAACTCTATCCATATATGGTTACGCAAATTACAGAAGGAATCAAAGTAAGTGTTTTGACAGATTATCAGGAGGAATATTCAAGTCCCCAACAATCTCATTTTGTATATACTTACAAAGTTACTATTGAGAATAATAGTAACTCTACCATACAGCTTCTCCGCCGTCATTGGTATATTTATGACTCTAATAGCTACGTAAGAGAGGTAGAAGGAGAGGGGGTAGTGGGCAAAATGCCTATTTTAGAGCCAGGTGAATCTCATCAGTATGTCTCGGGCTGCAACCTCAAAACCAATATCGGTAAGATGAAGGGCTATTATGTAATGGAGCGAACTTATGACGGAAAAATATTTGAAGTTACAATTCCTGAATTTACGCTTATAGTGCCTTATCTTAGCAACTAAATCTGAGACTATTGGCAAATCTAAAAACGTATAAGCATGGAGTTTATATGCTCAAAGCCTATTGGGTATATCTTCTTAAGGCAAAAGGTGCTACTTTATTGCATTCTCCTTTTGTGTTTGAGCTTTATCAGAAAGTAATTAAATCTTCTCAATTTTATTATGCTTTTTCAGAGTTAGAAAACCTTCGCCAAAAATTATCAGAAAATCCTCAAAAAATCTCAGTGCAAGATTATGGGGCAGGTTCACAGCATTTATCTCAAAGAGTCCGTGCTGTTAAAGACATTGCAGCCTATTCTCTTAGCTCTTCTAAGCAAGCTCAAATGTTTTTTCGTTTGGTCAATTATTTTGAGCCAAAGGTGATTCTAGAAACAGGTACTTCTCTAGGTCTCACCACGCTTTATTTGGCTTTGCCCAACAGCCAATCAGAAGTCATTACTTTAGAAGGTTGCCCACAAATAGCTCAACTTGCAAGAAATCATTTTAATAATTTAAAAGCCTCTAACATTAGAGTAGTAGAAGGGAAAATAGAAGAAACTTTGCCTATTATTTTGAATGAAAACCGAAAGCTAGATTTTATTTTTTTAGATGCCAATCACAGATTAAAGCCCACCTTACAATATTTTGAATGGTGTTTACCTTATATACACGCTGAGACTGTATTGGTAATAGATGATATACATTGGTCAGAGGAGATGAATCAGGCTTGGCAGACTATCCAAAAGCACTCTGAAGTAAGCATTACCATAGATTTATTTGTGTGTGGACTAGTATTTTTTAAAAAAAATCAGGCAAAGCAAGATTTTATTCTTAAGTTTTGATTCTTAAATGTTTAAGTTCAGTTTAGTGAGTAAACTTAATAGAATGTTATTAAGATAAAAAAAAAGGATATTTTTGTTCCTTTCCTCTTAAATCAACGTACAAAAAATCATCCAATAGGTCTTGAGTTAAGTCTTCATATCTATTTTATGGAGAAACATTTGAAGTTGTTTTCTGTGTACTCTCTCAAATAATTTCATACAGAATTATTTTTTTTTAGAAAAATACAAGCATACGTCATGAAAAAAAGTCCTATATATTATATATATCTTCTAGTTTATACTTTTGGTAAATCCTATTTTGCCATTGTTCTATTATGTCTATTGTTTGTATCTATTGGTCAAGCACAAGAAACAAGGACTAAAGAGGCAAAGGAAGTTATACAAAATGCTAAAAAACTATTGTCAGATAGTACGATTGATTTGACGAGTGTTAAAACTGAACAGATTCAAGAAGTACTTAGTTCTTATCAAAAGGCATTAGAGGATATTACTAGCAAAAAACAACGCCTAGAGGTCAATACAATGGGTAAAAGCCTAAGGGCAAATCTAAGAGGTGAACTAAATGAGGACTCCAACTTATCAAAGGCGAATGCACCTATGACTGCTAGCAGGGATGAATCAACTCCAGAAATAAAAATACAAGATACAGAAATAGCTCTTCTCAAAGAACAAGAAGAAAAAAAACAACTAGAAATAGCAGGACTTATCCGTATATTAGAGCTACAGAAAAAGGAATTAGAAGTAAATGAACTGCGGCAGTGGAGACTCTTTTATGGTGGAGGAACAATATTACTTTTCCTATCCCTTATCTCATTTAATCTCTATAGAGGCAATAACCGCAAGAAAAAAGCGAATGAAATGTTGGAAGAAGAGAAAGAAAAAACAGAAATAGAGCGTGATAAATCAGAAAGTTTACTCCTAAATATCTTACCTAAGTCTGTTGCAGATGAGCTAAAAACCAAAGGAAAAGCCTCTGTAAAACACTATGAGATGGCTTCGGTTATTTTTACAGACTTTAAAGGCTTTACTGCTTTTGCTGAAAAAATGACCCCTACAGAACTTGTGGGGGAGTTAGAGAAGTGTTTTACTGCCTTTGATGAAATCATGACACGCCACGGACTCGAAAAAATAAAAACCATCGGCGATGCTTATATGGGCGTAGGGGGTGTGCCTGAGGCTAATAAAGATAACCCTATCAATGTAGTGCTAGCTGGGCTTGATATTCAGCGGTTTATGGAAGATAGAAAAGTAAAACACCAAGAAGAAGGAGGCGATTATTGGGATTTGAGACTTGGAATCAACAGTGGTGAACTCATTGCTGGAGTCATCGGAAAGTCGAAGTTTGCCTATGATGTCTGGGGTGATACCGTCAATACAGCCTCAAGAATGGAAAGTAGTGGTGAAATATCCAAGGTTAATATCTCTGGAAATACATATGAGCTAGTCAAAGATTTTTTTGAGTGTACACATAGAGGTAAAATAAATGCTAAGAATAAGGGAGAGGTAGATATGTATTTTGTAGATAGAATCAAACCTGAGTTATCAGAGCAAGGACAAGGAAGAACCCCCAATGAAGATTTCTCTGAACTGATGAAACAAAAAGGCTTGAAAACTTAGTTATCATATTATCACTATCACTTATACAAAAATAAAACACTCATGAATTTACTTGCCCATACTGCCTTATCAGGAGATTCCGAAAAAATATTGGTAGGTAATTTCATCGCTGATTTTGTGAGGGGTAACCGATACCAACACTTTGAGCCTGCCATTATTGAGGGAATTCTTCTGCATAGACAAATAGACCAATTTACAGATCAGCACCTTATGACCCGCAAAAGTTCGGCTCGCCTACAGGCTGACTATGGCAAGTATTCACCCGTATTGGTAGATATTTTTTATGACCATTTTCTAGCTATCCATTTTAATAAGCTCACCCAGAAAGATCTCCAAACACATACCCAAAAGACTTACCAAACCTTAAATAAGTATAAAGATATTTTACCTGAGAATGTGCAGATTTTTTTACCCAAAATGATTTCTCAAAATTGGTTATTTAGATACAGTGATTTGGATGGTATCCATAAAGCATTGCAAGGAATCAATAAAAGAGCAAGATTTGCGACCCACCTAGACCAAGCTATCCAGAATCTCAAATCTGAATTTGAAGATTTTCAAAATGATTTCCTTTCTTTTTTTCCTGATATATGGACTTTTATTCACGAAATAAGATTAAAAAATCAATCAAATTGAATTTCTTGCCAATATACCTACATGTGGGTATTGTGTAGTAATGCTATTGTCTATTACTTTGCCTCTGAGTTTCCAATGTCCTTTTACTGCTTGATTCTATCGCTAGCAATGATTCTCTGCTATGACCTTAAGTATGACTTTATTTATTAAAAAAAGCATACACTAATTGGAAATGAGGAGCAGAATCCTGTTCCTTCATTCTTGCGAATTAAATTCAATCAAAAATCCTGATTTTTTAAGGTATTTTTTCACTGCGGATAGTGACTTCTTGCGAATCAAGATATGATAATATTCTGCCCTGATTACATGCTGTTTTAAGTATTTATCTTTGGCAAATAGATTCACCAATTCTTTATTATCAGGTAAAACATAAATAAAATACTCTTCATTTTGATTGGCAATGGTATAAGATTTCTCTTGCAGTGATGCAAAAAAATCTTTCCAGATTTGAGGAGGGTTATCACTCAAAAGCCTCTCAAAAGTATGGATTTGTGCCTCTATTTCCTGATAAGTATTACAACGCCCAAGTACTGTCTCAAAATCTACTTTGAAGAGATGATTGCCCGCAGTTCGTGAGATACTTTCTATCATTCCTAGTAAAGCTTTGTTTTCGCTTGCATAATGAATAAGCAAATTATCTTCATCTAGTTTGATTTCAGTTTGGTCTTGCTGAGGTGGCTGATATGTGTCATTTTTCCCTATTATATAAAGCCCTAGGTCTGTCAGACGAATATACTTTATGCCTTCATAAGGGAAGATACTTTTTTCATCTCCATATCCACCAAGATACTTTGTGGGGACTTCGTAGTAAATATCGAGCATTCCAAGACTAGCACAAAGCATAAAAAAAGATTTTATAATTGGGGTTACGATGAGATCGCTATAGTTCATCTTACTGACCGCCATTCTATTGCTATAAAAATCCTTGATATTAATATAAAGAGCGTTATAAGCTTGTTTTAGCGGGATGATTTCAAATTTTTTACTCTTGAATATGGCATATTTGCAGATGTTTTCTACACTTACCCATTCTCCTTGTGGAAGATTTAAGAGTATCTCGTGAAAATCTTTATTGACATGATGGTTAAAATTGTTTTCGTAAATATAGTGATATCCCTTGATATGGGGTAATAACCTTTCTGTTTCATACAATCCATTTTTAAAATTAATATAAAAATACTTGATGAAATCATGCGTAGCCAATGTATTAAACTTATGAGAATTAAACTCATCATTAATGATTGCTTCTACCAAAAATTGAGTTCGAACATTGAGGAACGCTTTATCTACTTCCTTGGCAGTGTAAAACTCTTCTATATTACAGAACTTGCGTGTTTTGTTAAGTGAAGCTATACTAGGCTTCTGATTGCTGTCATTCAGTTTGATTTGCCCGTGCATATACAGTGAATGCAAGACTGGAAGCTCGGTAAAAACTGCTTGATTTTTATCAAAAAGTAATAATTTCTTGTTTATTTCCCCTGATTTTACGGCTTGTATTTTATGGGAAGCTGGTTCTTCAAAAAAATCAGACAAATGTGATCTCAACTCATCATCAAAGCCAAGGACAAAGTTACCCCTTTCTAGGTGTTCTACCTGAAATAATAAAAATGGTGGTTCTATTACATTATAGTAATGATAGATATAAGCACTAGAATCATAGCTTTTCTTTACTATATCAATCTCAAATCTACTGCTAATCTCTTTGCTAGTGTAGTGTGGATGCCAGACCAACTCTTCTACTACTGTCTGAACATGCTCAGGAAGAGAAGCTAACAGTGCCAAGAACAACTTTTTATGTGCAAAAAAGGGAAGTATTTCTTCTGTCAATGTTTCCTTAGACTTTCGGCTAGTTTTGTTCACTGCTAACTTATACTCTTTACTTAAGGCAGAATTTTTGGCAATAAAAGGATAAAAAACTTCTTTGAGAAGAATAACTATGGAGTTATAATGATAAAGACTATTTATTTTTGCTCGTAATGAGGGTTTATTCATTTTTATTAGATTCTAGAATTTTTTAATGTAGAAAAGAGAAATTTAGCCTAAAATAAAATCAATATCTTCTTGATTCAATGATTTGATGGAGGCACTATCACTACCTATTAGATTCTCGAATAGCTCTTTTTTCTGCTCTTGTAATTGCAGTATTTTTTCTTCAATTGTACCTTTGGTAATGAGTTTATAGCTAAAAACTGTCTTTTTCTGTCCCATACGGTGTGTTCGGTCTATGGCTTGGTTTTCGGCTGCAAGATTCCACCAAGGGTCATAGATATAGACCATATCTGCTGCAGTGAGGTTAAGCCCTACACCACCTGTCTTAAGTGTCATCAAAAATACTTTACAGTTTTTATCTCCTTGAAAGCGTTCTACTAGCTTTTGCCTATCTCTGGTAGCACCTGTCATCGATACGAAGTCTATCCCGTTTTTTTCCAAATCTTCGCTAATGGTCTCTATGGCATTCAAAAAGCTCACAAAAATCAATGATTTATGTCCATTGGCTACAGCATCTAGGATATTTTCCATCAAAGCCTCTCGCTTGGCAGAGATTACTTTCCCTTCAGTACGAGCCTCAGGTGAAGATGCAATTTGTCTTAACTCTGTAAGAGCCTGCAAGATATAAAACTGAGATTTTTCAATGCCTCCCGTACCGATTTGCTCCTTCAAGAAAGTCTGGTAAAATTGTCTTCTTTCATTGTAAAGCAAGGCTTGCTCAGGCGACATCTCTATGTGCATCACTTGTTCCACTTTATCAGGCAGTTCTGTCAGCACGTGTTTTTTGAGTCTTCTGAGTATAAAAGGATAAATCTTGCGGCGTAGCTCCAAAGAGACTTCCTTGTCATTCTCATTTTGGATAGGGTAAGTATAGTTTCTATTAAACTCATCTATAGAGGCAAACATAGCAGGATTTAGAAAGCGAAAGAGAGAATATAACTCTGTGAGATTATTCTCTATAGGTGTGCCGCTCAAAGCCAGTTTGTGTTCTGCTTCTAGCAAAAGTACCGCTTTACTAGTCTGAGACATTAAGTTTTTGATGTTCTGAGACTCATCTAAGATGACATAATAATATTCCTCAGCTCTGAATTTCTCTATGTCATTTCGGAGAGTAGCATAAGTCGTGAAAATAAGGTGATGCTTGATAGCCTCTGATAATTCACGATTTTGAGCATAATAGGTATAAAAAGTAAGCTCAGGATTAAACTTCTGAATCTCGTTTTCCCAGTTAAAAAGCAAGCTTTTGGGCATGACAATCAGTGTAGGCTTTTTTTCTTCGGGATAAATATTAGAGAGTAAAGTAATGGTCTGCAGAGTCTTACCAAGCCCCATATCATCTGCCAGACAGCCTCCAAATTTAATGTCGTGGAGATATTCAAGCCATTTTACGCCTTGCTGCTGGTAGGGGCGAAGTTCAGCCTTTACCTTTTTGAGTCCTTTGATTTTTCGGTTTTTGATTTTGTTAAAACCTTCAAAGATTTCTCTAGATTTCTCAAAAACTTGCGTATTGGTCTTGTCTTCTATGAGTTGCTCTATCTCAGGTAAGTCAAAGAAAGAAACCTTGATGCTTCCATCTTTTTGTTTTTTGAATAGACGCTCAAGACGGCGGATGTATTTTTCATTTAGAATAGCTTGTGAACCATCATTGAGCTGAATGTATTTTTGTTTATTGTATTGCTTAATGACATCAAAAATAGAAAAAGTCTGCCCTTCTAATTCTAAGGTAGCATCTCCTTCTAAAAAATCAATTCCCGATTTCAACTGCATATTAAGGCGAGGAGTTACGGCAGTGATTTTGTATGATTTTAGTTTTTCTGCTCCAAATACCTGATAATTAAGCAGTAAGCTAGGTAACTCACTACGGATAAATTTAATGGCTAAATCTTCTGGAATAATCAATAAACTCCCATCTTGAAAGAGATTACTCTTCTTCTTCTTGCTTATTTTTTTCTTAATATCTTCAAGATGTATTTGCAAAGGCTCATGTTGCAGTGATTTTAGCTGAATGGTTTGCTCTAAGTCATTGACTCGTGCTATTTTATCTACATCATAATTATCCAAAAAATCAATCTCAAAATCAGGCAACACCAAGGACACTCTTAGATAAAGAGAGTTTTCATCATCTATTTTCTCAAAGAAAAGTGAAGGCACAGGGCGAACAATGTCCGTGCTTTGGATGGTTTGATAATCTTGATAAACAATCTCGATATTCTGAAAAAAGGAAACAAATAAAGTAAGGTATTTCTCAAGGCTCTGAATATTAAATTCAGTCTCAAAAAAAGATAATTCCTTAAAATTATTTCCTACTGGCTTGATTGGGTAAATGATATTGGCGTGTAAAAAATAATTTTCTGTTAGAGCTTTTCCCGCAGTGTATAGTTCTCCTCCTGCTTTTAATTGCATATTGGCTTTTAAAAAGAGAGGATTCACTGTTTCTTCAAGAAATAAAAATAAAACACTTTCTTGATGCTCAGAAAATTGAATGGCTTTGCCTTCATTATTGATAAGATTATCACAGTTGCGGAGTTGCCAAAAGAGATAATCATTGTCAGCAAGATAGATATATTCTGATTCCTTTTCCCAATCAATAGAAAACGCAGTCTTGTCTTTGATGTACTCCAGGTTACGGAGTACTTCACGCAATGCCCCATTGTATTGTCGGTAATCTACTTCTTTGGCTTTGAGGGCTTTGTTAACTACTTCTATAAAAGCACCGTACTCATCAAAATCTATCATCAAAAAGATTTCTTCTACTTTTTGGGTTTGTATGCCAGTAATCTGTGTACGTTTCAGCTTTTCGAAGAGTGAGTTTTCAGATGCCATTATTTATCTAAGTTTCTTTTTAAAATTGACTGTAAAGTTAATCAACAATTTGACTTGATGAAAATGTTTGAGGATGAATAATTTTTATTATCTGTATTCAAATATTTTAGAACACGGATTTTTTATTATCTGTGTCTATCCGTCAAATCCGTTCTATCAGTGTTCCATAAAGTTTAGAACATAGATTTTTTTTATTAACTGTTTCTCAATATCTTAGAACACTGATTTTACGGATTAGACAGGTTTACACGGATTTTTTATTACTTGCGTCTCAGTATCTTAGAACATAGATAATATAGATAAACACCATAATAATCCGTGTTTATCCGTCAAATCCGTTCTATCAGTGTTCCATAAAGTTTAGAACACGGATTTTACGGATTAGACAGGTTTGCACGGATTTTTTATCATCTGTGTTAATCCGTCTTATCAGTGTTCCATAAAGTTTAGAACACGGATTCTACGGATTAGACGGGTTTACACGGGTTTTTTATTTTGTTTGTCTATACGTGAAATAGGTAGAATCAGG
>JBBRUH010000218.1:0-9232 GCA_038248005.1 Cytophagales bacterium
AGTCCTATCGTGAGAGCCTCAGTCTCAAAAAAACTCTGTGCACAAATGGGCTTAGGTGAAGAAAATTTTGAGCGTTTTTTTGAAGTAGAAGACCTCAAGCTAGACCAATGGAATAATATAAATGGCTTAGAAGTCAAACCTGTGCTTTCTCCGCATCCCGTAGAAACCAATATTTTTTACTTCCGAACCTTCTGGGGCAATCGTTACCTCACTTATGGACACCTTGCAGATGTGGCTTCTTTTAGAGTATTGGAGCAGAATATCTATAAAAATACGGAAACTCAAAACTTTGATCATCTACTCCTAAAAGTAAAAAATGATTATCTATATCCTACTGATTTAAAGAAAATAGACATTGGTGGAGGACTCATCCATGGAGATGCCAAAGATTTTGATGGTGATAAATCTAGTAAAATCTTACTTGCACATATTTCCAGAGGTCTCACAGATAGTGAGCGTCAAATAGGCTCATTTGCTCCTTTTGGTAGCATAGATTCATTGGCAGATACAAATCATGATTTTTTGAGAGCCTCAGCGTATGATTATCTCAAGTTTTATTTTCCAAATGTACCTGAGTATGAGATTCATTCACTTCTCAACTGCCCAATGGTCTCTATGACGGCAGGTGAAAATCTTTTTAAGAAAGATGCTACTTACAAGCATGTGTATTTGGTTTTGACTGGCTCGGTAGAACTTGTTTATCCTGAGACAGGCATTGAGAATAATCTATCAGCAGGTTCATTGGTAGGATATTTTATAGATGATAATGACCTTATAGCAAAGGCTACTTGCCAAGCTACTAGCTATATTACTGCCTTGAAAATCCCTTTGGTGATGTACCTTAATTTTGTCAAAAGGCATCACCTTGTCGAGGATTTCAATAAACTAGAGCATATTGTATCTGTCTTAAGCACCACTTGGGCATTCAGTGAAAATATCTCTCTTCCTATTTACATCAAACTTGCACAATTAGTCAATCAGCATAAGTATGATAAAGGAGCAAACCTCTCTATCTCACAAAGTTCTGGCTTTAATCTTATCTTATCAGGAAAAGCTGCCTTGCTCACAAGTGATGGAGGAGTCGTAGAGAATCTCAAAAAAGGAGATTTCTTCGGGGCTGAAAATATCTTACCTTCCGAAAATGAAGAAGTACTAGAAATATTTTTCTTAGAAGATACAGAACTCTATCATATCCCGATAGAGGTAGTCATGAATATCCCGATTGTCTATTGGAAAATACACCATACTGCCGAAAAAAGAAGTGAAATGATGATTTGAATTATTGATAATTCTATCTATTTTAAAAGAAAATAGGAGGACTAAGCCTCCCCATTCCAAACTTCTATTTTTAATTGTTCTTTGGCAGCAGTCAATAAGATTCGGGCTGGGTTAGGAAGCATTACCAGACTAGCTTGGGCATATTTATCAGTATCTATGAGGATACCTTGTTGATAGTCAACTACATCATAGATAGGGGTGTTATCTTCATACACACCTACTTTAATGTATTTTTTGGCAAGATAAGCGATGGGCAAGAGTACTTCGGTTTGAGGGCAATGTTCTTCATGAATCTTTTTTAGCACCTTCTCAAACTCCTCTCCATAATCAATCGCAAAATCATCTTGAGCATTGTGTAACTCTTCTTCTAATAAATCATAACCCACGTCCGAATAATTAAGTCGGGCAAGTTCCATTCGCTTTTCTACCAAATCAATGAGGGCATTATTGATTTCTTCTATATTTTTCATAAATTATCTATTTAGTGACACTTTCAAAATAAAGTAATCATTTAGCTTAAGTAAAATTCTTACAGTCTAATAACCAATAACTTATAATTAATCTCTTACTTAAATGGCTATTAATTTAATATCTAAGCATATAAACCTCTTCAAAAATCACCAAAAAATCTTAAATTTGTAAATAAGGACTTTTTTGACTTGAAAGGAATATGCTAAAAACCTAAATATAAGAAAAAGACCTTCGTAACAAAAGTTTTACCTAAAATAAATTAATAAATAATATGGAACAGGATTTTTTGCCTATCAAAGGCACTGACCACATCGAGTTTTATGTAGGCAATGCCAAACAAGCTGCCTACTTCTACCAATCAGCTTTTGGCTTTAAATTAGAAGCTTATGCAGGCCCTGAGACTGGGCTAAAAGACCGAGCTTCTTATATGCTCAAGCAAGGCAAAATTCGCTTGGTTTTTACTACTTCTTTGCAGCCCAATAGCTTCATTGCAGACCAGGTGCATAAGCATAGTGATGGTGTGAGGGTATTGGCACTAGAGGTAGAAGATGCTGAGAAGTCATTTTATGAAACCATGCAAAGAGGTGCAAAGGCTTTTGCCGAGCCACAGACTTTTACAGATGAATTTGGAGAAGTGAAAATGGCTTCTATTCACACTTATGGTGATACGATTCATACCTTTGTGGAGCGTCAAAACTACAAGGGTGCTTTCTTACCAGGTTATGTAGCCAGAGAAGGGATTCCTAATGCAAAACCCATTGGGCTAATGTACATAGACCACTGTGTGGGCAATGTAGAGCTAGGCAAAATGAATGAATGGGTTGCTTTTTATGAAAAAGTAATGGGCTTTAGTCTTTTGGTTACTTTTGATGATAAAGACATTTCTACAGAATATACTTCCTTAATGTCTAAGGTGGTTTCTAATGGAAATGGCTATATCAAGTTTCCAATCAATGAACCTGCTGAGGGTGTCAAAAAATCACAGATTGAAGAATACCTAGACTTTTATAAAGGTGCTGGCGTACAGCATATTGCCATTGCTACGGATGATATTAGACAGACAGTCGCTGAATTACGTGAAAGAGGAATTGAGTTTTTGACTGTTCCTGATACCTATTATGATGATTTGAAAGACAGAGTAGGTAAGATAGATGAGGAAATAGATTCACTTCGTAAGCTGAATATCTTGGTAGATAGAGATGAAGAGGGTTATTTATTACAGATTTTCACAAAACCTGTGGAAGATCGCCCAACTTTATTTTTTGAGATTATCCAACGCAAAGGAGCAAAATCTTTTGGTAAAGGAAATTTCAAAGCCTTGTTTGAAGCCATTGAGCGTGAGCAAGATTTAAGAGGTAATCTTTAGTTAAAGAGAGGTTTGGTCATTAGGTTATTGGTCTGGTCATTAAAAGATTAGGTTATTAAATTCAATAACCTAATCTCTTATTAACCCAATCTCTTATTCTCCCAATAACTTATTTCTTTCCGTTATCCTTTTTAGCGGCTTCATCCCTTTTGGCAGCTTCTTTTTCTTTTTGAATTTTTTGAGCTTCTTGAGCTTTCTCCTGTAATCTTACTAAGAAACCAGATTTATTGCTTTTCTTCCCTTTGTTTTTACGCTTATATTCCTCAAATTTTTCTTTGATTTTTTCTTCATCTATAAAGAATCTTTTGATGAGTTCTTGCTGACCAATCGTTACTACATTCTGAACCAAATAATAAAGGCTAAGACCCGCAGGGTAAGAGTTTAAGACAAACATGAATACTACAGGCATAAAATATCCTATGTTTTTCATTGGTCCTTGCATAGCTGCTGAGGATTGGTTTTGATTGTTAAAGTAAGTCAGACCAATGGTAGAAAGCGTCATCAAAAGCGTAAACAAACTCACGTGTGAGCCATATCCATAGATATAAAAAGGCAAGTCAAGAATAGAATCATAAGTAGATAAGTCATCCGCCCACAAGAAACCTTCTTGGCGAAGCTCAATCGCATTGGGGAAGAAAATAAACAGAGCTAGTAGAATAGGCATCTGAAGCATTAATGGAATACAACCTCCCATTGCAGCAAAAGGACTACTACCTAGTTCGGAAGAGAGTTCCATTTGTTTCTTTTGTACTTTTTGCTGGTCTTCGGTATTCATTCCCATGATACTACCTCCTTTAATACCATTTTCAGTCTTAAACTTCTCCAACTCGGGTTGTATGTATTCATTCAAAACCCTTGTCTTAGCCATTGCTAGATAAGATTTATAAGTAAGAGGTAAAAGGAAAGTCTTGATAATAAGTACTATCAAAAAGATAATGATACCATAATTACTAAATACTCCTTCTAATAAACTAAAAAGAGGAATAATAACATATTTAGAAACTACCGCAAATGGAGCCCAACCTAAATGGACGTTTTTATCAAGATTTTCTATTTTGAGCTTTCTGAGGATATTATAGTCATTAGGCCCAAAGTAAAACTGAAAATCAGCCTTGCCAGCCTTAATATCTGCATAAGAAATCTGAGCATAAGCTTGAGCGCTTTTGACTGTCGACGAGTCTTCTTTAGGGGTATTGCTAATCAGCTTTACATTTTGAAGATTGCGGTTTTTGGCAATCAAAGCTGCTGAGAAGAAACGTTGTTTAAAACTAAACCAGTGAACATTTTCTTTCTCAAAATCTTTTTCTTCTTGTGATTCTGAGGGCCAGTTGAGGTAATTATAATCACCTTCTTTACTAGAATAATTTATAGTAGCATAGTAGCGGGCATAATAAAGGTCTTTTTCAAATTTACGCATTTGGTCAGACCAGACAAACTGAACTCCTTGATTGGTATCTATGACTTTTTCTAAGCCTACTATATTTAATTTATAATCGAGAAGATAACCCTTTGGGCTAAGACTATATATTTGCTCTACATACTCACCTGAACCTAATTCTGCACGAAAGCTTATCTTGGCTGCTTTGCCCTTGAGCTTTATCTCTTCGGGGGCTTTAGTCTCAAAATACAAATCATAGAGGTCAATCACCTGCCCTGATTTGGTTTTGAGTTTTAAGTCCATTTGGCTATTATTCGCATCTAAAAGCATGATTGGTTTTTGGTCAAAGGTCTTGTAACCTTTCAAAAACACACTTTCTACTTTTCCACCTTGTGTATTAAAAGTAATTTTAACTTCTTCGTTTTCTACACTTATTTTCTTTGATTTTCCCTCAGAAAGCGCTGCAAACATTCCATAAGCTTTTTGGCGACCTGCAGAGTCTAACTCAGCGACTTTTTCTTGATTTTTGGTGCTAAACTCTTCCTGCTTCTTTACTTGCTCTTGCTTATTTACCTCAGTATCTTGCTCAATGGGAGGTGCTGCAAAAAACTGAAAGTATAGACTCAGTACTAAAAATATGAGTAATAAGCCCGTAATACTGTTACGATCCATGGTATTTATATTAATATCCTACTGTACTTTACTTTTTATCTACAAATAATGAGTAGGAATTTTTTGTTAGAATTACATTAAGTTGCAAAATTACTACTTTTTTGCGATTAAGTGAAAGAGATATGACAAGATAATCTTAGAATAGGGCTAGAAGTAATATTTATCAAAAGAAAAATTAAGAACTTGTAAAATAATCTCAGCCATTATTGGTATCTTCTATGGACGATGAGTGGTGTTTTTTATAAGTAGATGGTCAAAATTAGTTTGCACTTGCCCTTACTATAAATAACTGACTATCAGTATCTTACTAAGGCAACTGATTACTCATCATTTATAACTCATCACTTATTAATAAATCACCTTAATATTGCCTAGCCAAAATCTCCCATTAATATGGACAGTAAGTTGAATCTCATCTTGTGTTTCTTTGCTCCCCATACCCGTCAAGCGTTTAATCCAACTTCTTTGTTTATCTTGTACTTTAAACTCTCCTGCGACTAGTTGGATATTTCTCTGAATCGTTGCACCTCTAGGGAGCATAATCTTAATCTCTGCCAATGCTCCACTTACGTTTATATTGATATGTTTTCCCTCTAAGTTTTCATTGCGAAGGTCTATCAGTGTAGAGCTTAAGATAGATTCAATATGAATATTAATAGGTGTTTCGGGTACTTGGCTAAGTCTAAAGTCTAGCTTCTGACTACTCAAAATAGCTGAAATCTTTGACAGTGAATTACTAAGTGTAGGCATGTTTCTATCATCATTGCCCATAATTACCTGTAATTTATTATCTGTCAAAGCTGGGAGATAAGTAGGGCTTGAAGAGCTTGTTGGAGTTGAGTTATCTCTTGGAAATATTCTATACCTGATTTCGGCAGGAAAATCAAACAAGACCAGCATCAAATCTTCAATAGACTTAGCAGACATTGTTTCATTGAGTCTTCTTTCGTATTCTTGGTCATCAAGGTTTTGATTGCTGTATGCTAGTTTTAGTGCTTCTATAACTTCTTCTCTCTTTTTAGGCAATCCGTAAGTAGTAGGCGTTTCGCTCATGGTGATGGTTTAGTTTGTTTGATGATTCACTCAAGTTGTGAAATTATGAAAAAAATACAACTTAGGAAAGTATAAAATATAAGTTATGAGATATTATCTTTTAAATAGCTCATAGAGAGTATTTATAGAAACTAATTGAGTATTCATTTTTAATACTTCCCTTAATAGAATCTTTAAAAGATTAACTTGAAAGCTAAATTACTCATAAACTCTGATAAAACTTTACATACTTTTCTCTAATCACTTCTTCACTATAGGTGGTTTCTATTTTTTGTCTAGCCTCTTCACAAAGTTGCTTATAAATTTCATTCCCAGCGTTTTGTTGTGCTTCATAGAGCCAAGATAAACCTTCTGCTAAATCCTCAGAAGATTGATAATCAGCCAAGTAGCCATTTTCAAGATGTGTGACCATTTCAGGGATTCCTCCAGTCTTAAAGGCGATGACAGGTGTGCCACAAGCCAATGACTCTAAGACTGTATTGGGAAGATTATCTTCTAGTGAAGGCATCACAAAAGCACTTGCAGACTGATAGACTTTAATTAGATTTTCTAAATTCATCTTACCTAGATTTTTCACTTCTAGAGGTAAACCTTCTAAGGCTTCGCTTTTAAATTTCCCAAATACGATTAGTAGTATCGTAGATTTTTCGGCTTCGGATAGTTTTTCAGAAAATAATTCTATTGCTTCCTTCAAATACTTGAAGCCTTTGCGAGGGTCAGAAATATTGGCTGCTCCAAAAAGCAAGATAAAATGTTTTTGGGGTAAGCCAAGTTCTGCTCGAACAGATTTTTTAGATCTAGTAGGTTTAAAGACATGGGTATCTATAGGTGCAGGAAAATGCAGTACTCTCAAATCTTTAAAGAGTGAACTTTGCTGTGCTTGTTCGGTAAGCCATTGACTGGTAGGAGTTATTATCCAATTGGCTTTGGGATAAAAACTTGCTTTCTTTTGCCATATTTGATGAGATAAATCATTGGGTTGAGGATTTTTGAGAAAAGGGCAATTACCACAACTCTGCTTAAAGCCTTGGCAATCTCCTGCATAATGACAGCCTCCCGTAAAAGACCACATATCTTGTAAAGTCCAAAGAAGAGGTTTATCCAATTGAGCAAGTTTTTCTAATGACTTGAGTGATAAAAATCCAAAATGTACCCAATGCAAATGTATAATATCCGCCTCTTGCACTAGAGGATGTTGGCTGATGTCTATGCCTGTGTCGGCAGGGGAATAAGCAAACCGAACTTCCTTGCTTTTGGCTTGTATCCAATAGCCTATTCGCTCACGCACAAATCTTAAAAAAGCCATTTTCTTTGCCCAATAGCTTTCTGCTAGAGCTTTCACAGTGGGGCTATTAGATTTTTTTTCTTGGACAAGGAGCTTAACATCTAACTCAGTAGCAGGCAGAAGGGCTTGCACTGCTCTAAAACAAGCAATCGCTGCACCTCCAGAAATGTCAGAAGTACTTAAAAATAAGATTTTCAGCTTTTTCATTTTGTAAAAATGCCATGATTCTTATGAAAAGGCAAATATCTCTATAAATTGAAATTTTCATTCAATAAAAAAAGACCTCATAAATTAATACGAAGTCATTTTGAAAAAATCTCATTTAAAAAAAGAAAGAATTTTCTTATCTATTAGAACCCATATACACAGAGATAAAATAAAATAATGTAGCCAAAGAACCTAAAGCAGCTATCACATAGGTAAGTGCTGCGGTATTGAGGGCATCTTTTGCCATTCCATACTCATCTGAATTTACGATTCCGTTTGTTTTTATCCAAGCCAAGGCTCTTTTACTTGCATCATACTCTACTGGTAAAGTAACAAAACTAAAAGTAGTCAGGACTGCATAAGCTCCTATCACCACTAAAAGCATCGTCTGATAAGGAAACATACTAGTCAAGAAAAAACTCCCGAAAATACTAATCATAAAGATAGTGTTGAGGATAGTACCACTAATCGCTTGTAGAGGCACTAAAGCACTTCTAAACTCAAGCATACTATAAGCAGTAGCGTGTTGCAGAGCATGTCCACATTCGTGGGCAGCAACCGCCGCCGCCGCCGCAGAGCGGCCGTGATAAACTCCTTCACTTAGGTTTACTGTCTTATTAGCAGGGTTATAGTGATCAGTCAGTTGTCCACCGACAGAAGTAACACTCACATCATAGATGCGGTTGTCACGAAGCATTTTCTCAGCAATTTCCTTCCCTGTCATATTTGAACTAAGGGCTATTTGAGAGTATTTTTTAAATTTAGATTTCAATGACCAACTAGCTATTAAACTAGCAATCATCGTTACACCAAAAATTATCCAGATTGTCATATTATTCAGTTCTTTTAATTGAGTTAATGATTATATAGCAGAATGTAAACGAAAAAATATTTATTCTTGTTCCTTTATTTTTTCAATAATTTGAGAGGTAGAATAGCCCTTTACCAAGGCAATCGTTTCTACTCTTCCACCTCTGCTAATTACAAAGTCTGCACCAACAATATTTTCAGGTGTATAATCATCTCCTTTGGTCAAAATGTCAGGTTTAATGGCTTCAATCAGACTTAATGGCATATCTTCTTCAAAAAAAACGACTGCATCTACAAAGGCTAAGGCTGCGAGCATCCTAGCACGGGGATACTCAGATATAATAGGGCGGCTCGCTCCTTTTAGCCTTTTGACGGAGGCATCTGAGTTAAGCCCTACCACTAATTTATCGCCTTTAAGACGGGCTTTTTCTAGGTAATCAATATGCCCTAGGTGTACAATATCAAAACAACCATTGGTAAAGACTATTTTTTGATTTGCTTCTCGCCATTCTTGGAGAAGGGCTTGTAGATTTGAGTCCTGAGCTTGGGGGTATATTTTAAACTTTGTTTCCATATTTTAATTTTTTTGTAACTCCTTCAAAATAAAGCACTCATTTGCTTTGAGTAAAATCTTTATTATCAAATTAGTAATGGTTTAAAAATAAAATGAACATTTATTTTAACCAAAACACTCATTATCAATAACTTAATA
>JBBRUH010000219.1:0-9228 GCA_038248005.1 Cytophagales bacterium
CCCTCAGAATAGGAGGTTCACGCTTTGTGAGTGTAGGTGCGTATGAGAGAATGCGAATAGGTGGCCAAAAAAGTCCTTTTAGTGTGCAGATGGGCTTAGAGCTTAGCTGGTATAACTTTATGTTTGAAAACAATAACTATCTTGTAAGAGGGGATGAAGCAGTAGAATTTAGAGATTACCAAGATGATTTTTCAAGAACACTCCGTAAAAATAAACTAACAGCCTATTACTTTAATATCCCCTTGACATTCAATGCCCGTTTTCGTGATAAAGAAGGACACCGTACTATAAATCTAGGCGTAGGAGGTTAGGTAGGTGTTCGCCTTGGGGCTCATACCAAGATAAGAGAAGAGGGTTCTAGCGACCGAATCAGAGACAGAGATAATTTCTTTTTGAGCAACTGGAGATATGGTTTAGAAGGGCATCTAGGTTTTAATGGTGTATTATTATTCTTTAAATATGACCTTAATTCTCTTTTCGTGCCTGAGCGTGGGCCAAACTTAAATGCCATCGCCTTCGGAATCAGATTATAGAATATAATTACATTTTATCAAAAAATCATACGTTTAGAGAATCTAAGCTTATGATTTTTTTATGTTAAAAATCTAACTCTACCATCCTCGTCCCTCATCCAAACCCTTGCAAAGCAAATCACCAATTATATAAATTGAAAACAAACATTCACAAAACATTAAGAACGTAGATACAACTTTAATTTTTTATGATTGTCTTTAAAATATAATATTCACATTAAACATCATGTAATTATGCTAAAAAAAACTTTATTTATTTCATTATTGGGGCTTTTTTGTTTAGTAGGTCAATTACAAGCCCAAAGCGACCAAACCATAGAGTTTGGATTTAAAGGTGGACTTAATTTTAATAAATTAGTAGCTTCTCAGTCTGGCTGGCAGTCAGAAGATTTAAGAATGGGACTAGTAGCTGGAGCGTATCTTCAAGTTAATTTTAATAATTTTTATATTCAGCCTGAGTTTATTTTTTCTCAAAAAGGAGGAAACCTCAGAGCAAAGGATAACCTAGGCAACTCAGAAGACCTAAAACGCACACTTGGTACGGCGGATGTGCCTATAATGGTAGGTTTAAGGCTTTTAAATGTAATCAGACTACAAGCAGGCCCTATTCTAAGCTTTCCGATTGGAGGAAATCAAAGTGAAGAAGATCCAAATAGTAATTATGATGATTCTATTAATGATTTTATACTTGGCTATCAGGCTGGGATAGGGTTGGATATCAAGCGTCTCAGAATCGACCTGCGATATGAAGGAAACCTTAGTAAAATAGGGAATAATCTTCCTAGTGGAATCCGTACAGATGACCGCATTAGTACCTTTCAATTTACGGTAGGTTATCAGATATTTTGATAATTATAGTATATGGATTTTAAACTATGATTGAAATAAATCATAGTTTATCCTTTTAAGTAATGGTTTAAAAATAAACTAACAAAACAGTTTAGGCAAAATGCTTATTATAACTTAATGATCAGTGATTTATAACCAATTTCTTACTTATTACCCTTCTTGAATCACAGTACATAAGATAATTTTTGATTTCAGTTCATTGATTTGTGTTTGCTCCAAGTATTTGCAATGTGGCACAAATAGCTTGTGTAAGTGAGTGAGCGTGTGTAAGGGTTTTAAATCAGTAATGGGTGTAGCCCAGAGATATAGCTTTTCTAACTGCGTATTGGCTGATAAAGAGGTTAAATCTTTTACTTTAGTCATTCCTGCTTTCAGCACTTTGAGTTCAGACATGCTTTGTAGTGGACTTAGGTCTTCTACAGCCGTAAAAGAGATATTCAATTGTACTAGTTTATTCATCCTTCGTAGAGGCTTGATACTTTTGATAGCGGTTCTTTCTAACCAAAGAATTCTCATTTTTCGTAAATATTCTAGCTCAGATAAGTCAGAGATAAGCGTATCATTGGCTATCAAAGTCTCTAGAAGAGGGCAAAATTTTAAAATATCTATTTTGGTAATAGGTGTTTTAGAGCAGTTGAGTGTCTTTAGATATCGATTATATTTGAGTGCTTCTATATTTTCTAAGGGAGTGCTATGGCAAAATAAAAAGCGTAGGCTAGGCAATTTGGCAAGTGGGTCTAAATCAGTAACGGGTGTTGCTTGGCAAAGAATTTCTTCGAGCTGAGTAATCTTTTCCAAGGTTTGTTCACTGACTTCTTCTTCGGGCATCACAAAATCTTCCCCATAAAACTTTTCATAAATCACCTGAGGTGAGGCATAATAATGTCTGCGAAGTATTTTGAGACTTCGGAGTTTATTTTTCGCCATTTTTTGCGATAGAGCTAGATTAATCAAAAATATCTCTTGCCAGACGGGACTTAAGTCCTGCCACCATTCACTCAAATCATTTGTGCGAGATTGATAATCTGTCATATTTACGGTAGTCATTCTTATAGATAAGCTAAAATAAGACCTTTTTTATCTTATACCTTGTGTTTTTTGGATAGTTTTGTGACAGAAGTAGTATTTTTCACAAAATTCAAAAAAAATATGTCAAGATTAGAAAATAAGGTCGCAATTATCACTGGTGCAACTGGCGGCATTGGGCGTGCTACTGCCGAGCTTTTTGTTGCAGAAGGTGCAAAAGTACTTTTAGTAGATCTAGAGGAAGCAAAGCTACAAAATCTTGCGGAAAGCCTAGGCAAATCTACTGATTTTATAGTTGCAGATGTTCGTAAAGTTGCTGATACTCAAAAATATATTCAGAAAGCTATAGATTTATATGGTCAGATTGATGTGTTGTTTCTCAACGCTGGGGTTGCTGGCACACCTACTCCACTTTGGGATATATCCGAAGAAGACTTTGACTTTATGATGAATATAAATGTAAAAGGAGTTTGGCTAGGGATGAAGTATGCACTCCCTGAGATGATGAAGCGAGGCAAAGGAGGAAGTATCATCGCTACTTCCTCAGTAGCAGGGCTTAAAGGGCAAGTGAGAGGCTCATCTTATGTAGCAAGTAAGCATGCCGTGGTAGGTCTAGTAAAGACGGCCGCCATAGAAGTGGGTAAGATGGGTATTCGAGTCAATAGCATCAACCCTGGACCTATTGAGACCAACATGGTCAGAGATTTAGAAGATACTATCTCACGCAGTGATAGAGAAAAAGCACGTAAGATTTTAGAAAGTAATATCCCGATGAAGCGATACGGAAAACCCGAAGAAGTAGCTAAGTTAGCTCTTTTTCTGGCAAGTGAAGAAAGTAGCTTTATCAATGGAGGTGTACATACTATTGATGGTGGTGTTTCTTGTTAGTGAGAGATATGAAGTGAATATAAAAAAGATACCAAGATGGTTTTAAAAAAATCTTGGTATCTATTATCCATCTTCTATTTCTCGGTTGATTTCGTGGATAATAGCATCTAATTTTTGTACAGTGTGGGCTAAATAGCCGATAAGTTCTTGGCTTTCTTGATAATCTTCGGATTGCATTAACTCTTCTTCGTTAAGTAAAGCTATAATACCAAGTAAAGTAGAAACAGGTCCTCTAAGTTCATGGGCATTGGTGTGAGATATTTCACGAATCACACTAAGTGTTTTTGAAAGCTCTTGTTTGTATTGCATAAAATTGCTCACATCTAGTGCTGATCCTATACACTGTAAGGCATTACCGTCTTTATCACGACGGTAAATGGTATCCCTAATTAGTATCCAAGCAATTTTGTCATCAAGGCAGATGATTCTGAATATCACACTGAAGACTTCTCCGTTTTTAGATTCTTTGATTTTTTTGAGGTGTTTATCCACTAGAAATCTATCTTCTGGGTGTACTATGTTTTTGACTACATCTCCTTCTAAATTTAAGTTAAGATGCTTGAGATGAGTAGAACGCACTATTCTTTTCTCAAGAAGATTAAATATACTAAAACTAGAAGGAGCTACTTTGATGATACCATTTAGTAAATCTATCTTTTCTTGAGATTCCTCGAGAAGTCTTTCAGTTTTAATTTGTTCTGTGATGTCTTGGTGCATACCTACTACTTTGGTAGCTTCTCCTTGTGTATTTCTTTCTAAAACCTTCCCTCTTGAGCGGATATGAAGATATTTGCCTTCTTTGTGCTTCATTCTGAATACCAATTCCCAACTTTCTCTGTGCTTCATGCATTCATTTTGCTGTTCTATAGTAGATTCTCTATCTTCTGGGTGGAGTAGGTTTTCCCACTCTTCATAAGATGTTGGCAGTTCATTTGGCTCATAGCCAAGCATTTTGTACCAGACAGGACTAAGGTAAGTTTCCTGATTTTTGATATCCCATTCCCACCATCCTTCAGAAGTAGCTTCTAAGATGAGAGAGAGTCGCTCGTAATTCATAGTACTTTGATGATTTTTCATTTATACTTAGCTTTTCTATAAATCAAGTCTTTAAATTAAATCATAATTTTGGTTAATTTAAATATTTTTGGTTAAATAAAAATATCATCTAACAAAATAAATAGTCTACAAAATCTAAATCTTAAAAGTTAAAGTATTTTTTAATCACTTGTATGGAAATTAGCTTCAAAACACACTTAAAAACCTTAAAATGTGATATAGATTGTTAAATTACTAATATTTTTTCATCAATTTATACTGTAATACTTTTAAATTTTGTATTTTTACTGAAATTAAATACACAAAAATTATGTCTAATCTTAAAATAATTTCATTTTTTTGAAAGCCTATAAAGAAGTAAAGCTATCTTAAATAAGTGATGAGTTATAAATGAGGAGTGATGAGTTATCTTAGTAAAATTTTGATAATCAGTTCTTTATAAAAAAGTTAAAGTATAAACTAATTTTGACCATCAACTTCCAAGTAATTTTTTTATCAACTAAATTATTATATAACCGTAAATTTGTATCATTACTTAATGTTTATAACTAATCCCTTTTATTCTCTAAACAATGCTTATCACTAATTCTGTTCAGTTTCAAGACCTAAGTTTTACGTGCCTAGACAGCCAATTTCTCGATGAAATACACCAAGTCTATGTACAAGCTTATCGTTATTTGGGATTGCCAGTTTCTGAGTTTTCAGGTGATGAACTAAAATCAAAGTATGATGGAGTCTTAAGTTATCAAGATGAGGCTTTTTTTGTGTATCTTAATACACCATTTGGACAAAAAATATCTCTTTTATTTTCTAGACCTTCTGCCAAAGCCAAGCGTCTATTGGTTGAAAAATACCTCGAACTTATTCAGCAAGACAACTGGTATATAGAAGCAAGTGCTCGGATAGAGCAGATTTCACGAAAGGCACATATTCCTCACCTTAATAAGCGAGAAGACATCGAACTAGTTTTACAAAAGAAAGTTTGGTGGCTGGGGAGAGGATATTATCGCAGACAGCTTTCTAAATCTCAAAAATGGGTTACAAAAAAAATATATGGCAAACCATTATTGTTTGCCACATATCATTAGTAAAATATTGTTTCTAAAAAACTACTAGACGAATCTCAGTCATTTCTTCCATTGCATATTTTAAACCTTCACGCCCAAATCCTGAGTCTTTTACTCCTCCATAAGGCATGTTATCTATGCGAAAGCCTGGCACATTGTTCATAATAATTCCTCCTACTTCTAATTCATCCATGGCTTGTTTCATCCTATGTATGTACTTGGTATAGATACCCACTTGCAGTCCATAAACTGAGTCATTGACAATTCTAAGTGCCTCCTCAAAGTCTTTTGCCTTTTGAAGAACCGCCACAGGCCCAAATACTTCTTCTTGTACTACTTTACTCGTATTCGGGGCATTCTCTAATAAAGTAGCACCATATATATTATGCTCATTGTCTATAATTTCAGCTCCTACTAAGGCATTTGCTCCTTCTTCTAGGGCTTCATCTACCCAGGTTTTTATTCTTTTGACATTGCCAGCGTCTATCAGAGGGCCATTGATACATGAGGCATCACTTGGGTCACCTTGATGTATTTTTTTGATTTCTTCTATCAAGAGAGTTTTAAACTTATCATATACCTCTGCCAATACCACAATTCTCTGAGTAGAAATACAAATCTGCCCTGCATATAGAAATGCACCTTTGGCTACAGTATTGGCTATTTTTTCTAAATCAGCCGTTTCATCAATCACTACGGCGGCATTTCCACCTAGTTCTAAGGCTATTTTTTTCTTCCCTGCTTGACTTTTAAGGTACCAACCTACTTTGGCACTTCCTGTAAAAGAAAGCATCTTGAGACGTTCGTCTTTGACCATCATCTCAGCCACAGGCACATCACAAGTAATTACATTGACCACACCTGCGGGGTAGCCTACTTCTCTGCAAAGCTCTGCAAAAGCAATCGCAGTCAAAGGAGTCTGAGGAGCTGATTTGAGTAGAAGAGAACAACCTACTGCCAAGGCAGGAGCTATTTTATGAAGGGCAAGGTTGAGAGGGAAGTTAAAAGGAGTAATACAGGCGATTGGCCCAATAGGCACACGCTTCGTAAAAGCAGTCTTGCCTTCTCCTATTCCAAAATCCATCGGAACTATCTCCCCTGAAAAAGAATAAGCTTGTCTTATAGCAGCTTCTAAAGTCGTTAATCCTCTTGCTACCTCTACTTCGGCATAGCTTCTGGGCTTGCCTGCTTCGGCGATGATTAGCTCTACAAAAGCCTCACCATTTGCTTCTAAGGCATCACGGAGTTTTTGGAGGTATTCAGCACGCTTGCCAGCAGACCACTTGCTGATAATCTTAAAACCCTGATGAGTTGACTCAATCGCCTCTTCCATCTGATTAGCATTGGCAAGTCTAATACTTGCAATAGGCTCTTGTGTGTATTTATGCAATACTTCTAAGATTTGACTGTCTTTCCCCTCTTGCCAAGTATTATTGATATAATGTTGTGTTTTGATTATTTTTTGAAAGGCTTCTATGCCTTTGATGATAGTTTGCATATCTTGATAAAATTTAATCTATTTGTTTTTACTAATATATATTAAACATCTTAGAAATCTGATTGTGAGATGAAGAATATTGAGAAATGCTTTGAACTTTTGATTAAAATTGAGAATCTAAAAATCAATTCTTCTTTTTTGAGGAAATTTTTCTTACATTAGTAGTCAAATACCATACTCATGAAAAAATATTATTGTCTTACGTTTATCCTTTTTGCATTCTTGCAAAATACCTGTGCGACACATATAGTAGGGGGAGAGTTTCAACTAAAACACCTCAACAACTATAATTTTGATCTTTTCTTGAATCTTTACTTTGATGATGTCAATGGAAATCAAGAAGCCAAAGATACCCAAGTAACCGTTTTTATCTATGCCAAATCTAATAATAGACTGGTAGAATCTTATACTTTGACTTTGCAGACGGAGTCATTAGTCCCTTACACCAATCCTGCTTGTACGAATCCAATCTTGCGTACTCGCCTATTACGCTACAGACGCACTATCACACTTAGCTCTAATATTTATAACCAATCAGCAGGCTATTATGTCGTCTGGGAGCGTTGCTGCCGCAATAATAGCATCAGCAATATCGTAAATCCAGAAGACACAGGTATGTCTTTTTACCTTGAGTTTCCTGCTGTCAGACGCAATGGCAGTGATTTTTTTAATTCATCCCCTGCCTTTACCATTCCCGCAGGTGATTATCTATGTCTGGATGAAGGCATTTTTATCAATTTTGGAGCGACTGACTCCGACGGTGATGAGTTGGTATATTCTCTCTCCGACCCTTTTGCAGGTAATAGCTCTCCTTTGCCTGATTTGATTATCCCTCCAGCCTTTCCAGGTCCTTATGATCCAGTGATATGGGAAACAGGATTTAGTGCCCAGACAGCTATCCCACATAATGTTAATTTACCTCAAAATCAGTTTAGTGTCAATTCACAGACAGGGCAGCTCTTTGTTGTCCCTAATCGGCAAGGGCTTTTTGTGTTTTCGGTACTTTGTGGAGAATTTAGAAATGGGCAAAAAATAGGAGAAGTTAGGAGAGATTTTCAGCTTATGGTGCTAGACTGCCCTAGCAATCAATCTCCAAGTATGCAAGTACAGAATAATGACACAGGTGGAGGGGTAAGTTTTTATCAAGAAGGTGAAGTACTGATGGTTAGTGCACTCACAAATGAACTTTGCTTTGATGTATGGCTCAAAGATGCAGACGCTAATGAGCAACTCCGAATCGTGGCAAATGGGATTAATTTCCAACCTCGTCAGACACTCTTATCCCCTTCACAAGGTACCGTCAGTGGGCCACAAGATAGTCTTTTGGTACAGCTTTGTTGGCCTAGATGCTTGTTTTCAGCACAAGATATTAATGGTGTTTTGGAAGCTTTTGAGTTTGATTTGATTGTATCTGATAATCGCTGCCCTGCTTCTGCCAATGATACACTCAATGTAAAACTCATCTCAGAACCTGTACTCGAACATCCTCCAATTGCATCTGCTGACGCACCTCCAGGAGATGCCGAGTGTGATCATATTATAGAACTCACTGTAGAAGACGAGATAGAATTTATGGTCTTTGCAGAAGACTTAATAGACAATGACTTGATAGACCTGCGTGCTGTGGGTAGAGGATTTAATCTAGCAGATGTAGGGATGGTCTTTGAAAATATCTCTGGACAAGGAAATTTACAATCTCTCTTTAGTTGGAAAACAGACTGCCGAGCAATTCGGGAAAATAGCAATGAATACATCATAGATTTTATCACGACTGATGAGGGCTTTTGTGAGAATCGCTCAGATACGGTCAAAGTCAAGATTATTTTGCTAGACAAGCCTATCAATATTGAAGGATTTTTACCTCCTAATGCTTTTACACCCAATGGTGACCTAGTCAATGATGTATTCTATATGCCCGACTTACCTGAAGAAAACTGTCTTTTTGGCTTTGAAGGCATCAAAGTATTTAACCGTTGGGGAGGTTTGGTCTTCGAGTCTAAGGATAGAAATTTTTCTTGGGATGGAGAAGATTTTCCTGCAGGAGTTTATTTCTATACGCTAGATTATCGCCGTACTACTTATCGTGGGAGTGTGTCTTTGATAAGGTAGCGTAGGCTTTATCCTACGGAAAACATCAGCTAAAGCAGACGCTACATGGCAAACGTCAGATAGGTAGCGTAGGCTTTAGCCTACGGAAAACATCAGCTAAAGCAGACGCTACATGGCAAACGTCAGATAGGTAGCGTAGGCTTTAGCCTACGGAAAACATCAGCCAAAGCAGACGCTACATGGCAAACGTCAGATAGGTAGC
>JBBRUH010000220.1:0-9219 GCA_038248005.1 Cytophagales bacterium
CTGTCTTGACGGGTACGATTTCTTATTTTACCATGCCTCGCTCAGAAGACCCTGTGGTAAAATTTCCGATTTTTACGATTTTGGCAGTCTATCCTGGCACTAGCCCTACAGACTTAGAAGAACTCATCGTAGATCCTATAGAAGATGCTGTCAATGAAGTAGAAGACATAGAAGAAATTCGAAGTCAAATACAAGAAGGTATTGTATTGATTAGAGTAGAAGCTACGTATGGGATAGAAATTGATGATAAATTTGATGAAGTATCAACTGCAATCAATAATATTCGCTCTTCTCTACCTCAAAATTTAGCCTTATTTGAAGTCAAAAAAGTAAGTCCACTTGGAGTGGCAATTCTTCAATTGGCAGTTACTTCAGAAGATGCCCCATACAGCCAATTACTCAAAGTATCCGAAAACCTCGAAGACGAACTTAAAACCGTTTCTGGAGTACGCACCGTAGAAGTAGAGGCTTATCCAGAAGAAGAAGTGAGAGTATCACTTGATTTTCAGAAAATGGCACAACAGAACATACCTCTCAAGCAAGTTATAGGACTTTTGCAAGGCAATAACACCAACATACCTGCGGGAGATGTAGAAGCAGACAGCAAATCTTTTGTGATTAAAACCAGTGGAGGTTACAAATCATTAGAAGAAATCCGAAATACGATTATCAGTGCTTCAGGAAACGAAATCGTCTATCTTCGTGATATTGCTACCATTGATTATGACTATGCCGATGAGCGATTTATTGCTCGCTATCAAAAGAAAAAAGCAGTCTATGTAACCATCACTCAAAAAGAAGGATTTAATATTCTTTCACTCACCGAAAATCTCAGAAAAAAAATAGAGGACTTCAAAAAACGCCTTCCCGAAAAAGTAGGAGTACACTATGTCTTTGAGCAAGCACCCGCTGTGGCTGGTAGGATTAATGATTTCTTTACCAATCTAGGGCAGGGAGTTTTATTGGTAGGTGCGATTATCTTATTATTCCTAGGCTTTCGCTCTGCTTTGATAGTGATGATGGTCATTCCTACCTCTATCATTATGGCAATCGGAGCTTTAGATTTAGGAGGATATGGCTTACAGCAAATCTCTATTGCAGGTTTGGTGATTGCTTTGGGACTTTTGGTAGATAACGGAATCGTGGTGATAGAAAATATCAATCGTTTTCTCAAAGAAGGTTATACACTTTATGAAGCTTCCTACAAAGGCACTTCCGAAGTAGGTTGGGCGATTGTGAGTTCTACAGTTACGACTCTTTTATCTTTTTTTCCATTGACTCAGCTTAATTCAGGGGCGGGTTCTTTTTTAAAGTCATTGCCTATGATTGTGATTTATGCTTTGATTGCCTCTTTGCTTTTAGCCTTGACTTTTACACCTCTGATAGCCAGTAAATCTTTAATATCTCGCCGCCCTAAAAAGAAAAAAAACCAAACCAAAGCTGAGGCAGAGGTTTTAACTGAACTCAAACCGACTTGGGTAGAGCGTCAGATTACAAGTTTTATTGAGAAAGTATATCGTCCTGTTTTACAATTTTCATTGCGTTATGCCGTGATAGTAGTGATTTTCTCTTTTATGAGTTTTGTAGGAGCGATGTTACTTTTTCCTTATGTAGGAGTGAGTTTGTTTCCTACTGCTGACAAGCCATTGTTACTGATAGACATCAACGCACCAGAAGGCACAGGGCTAAAAACCACGGAAAAAGTTGCTCTTTTCGTAGAAAAAGTATTAGATAAAAAATCCCTTATCAAAGATTATACTACCAATATAGGGCATGGCAATCCACGTGTTTACTATAACCGTGTGCCAGTTTCTTTCAAAAAGAACCATGCTCAGATGATGGTTAATCTCAAGGAATGGGAGCGGGACTCTTTTTATGGTTTATTGGCAGAATTGAGAAAAGAATTTGACAGCTATCCAGGGGCAAAAATTACTATTTCAGAATTAAAAAATGGGCCACCCATTGAGGCTCCTGTAGCCATCCGAATCGTAGGAGATAACTTTGATACGCTTAAAACTTATGCTAAGAAAGTAGAAAAAATCTTGGACAATTCAGAAGGTACACTGAATGTCAATAACCCATCTTCATTTGATAAAGTAGATTTAAAAGTAAAAATAAATAAAGACAAGGCTGGTCTGATTGGAATCCCCATAGAAGATATTGACCTTACCGTAAGGGCTGCACTCACAGGCATCAATGTTAGCCAAATCAATATGAACAATGGTGATAAGTTTGATTTGGTCGTTAGGCTTCCATTAGATAAAGGAAAACCTAAGATTGAAGATTTTGATAAGATTTATTTAAGTACTAGAAGTGGCGAACAAGTGCCTCTTAATCAAGTAGCTATCTTAGAGTTTGAGTCTAACAATCCTGAGATATTACATTATAATCTACTGCGTAACTTTACGGTTACCTCTGATATATTAGATGGCTACAATATCAATGAAGTCTCACAAGCCATCATCAAAGAAGTAGAAAAAATACAATTTCCTCCTGGTTATTCTTTCAAGATAGCAGGAGAGGTGGAAGCTCAGTCAGATTCTTTTGGTGGTTTAGGGCAGATTTTATTGGTTGCTTTGATTGGTATCTTTGCAGTACTTGTCTTGCAGTTTCGTTCTTTTACACAGCCATTTATCGTTTTTTCGGCTATTCCTTTGGCATTTGTAGGGTCTATTCTGAGTCTATACCTCACAGGCTGGACATTCTCTTTCTTTGCCTTTGTAGGCTTTACCAGTCTAGTAGGAATCGTAATCAATAACTCGATTATCTTAGTAGATTATACCAATCAATTGCTTGATAGAGGGATTTTATTAAAAGATGCCATACAGCAAGCCTGTGAAACACGCTTTATTCCTATTGTATTGACTACGATGACTACGATTTTTGGCTTACTGCCACTTACACTTACTAACAGTGGACTTTGGGCACCCTTAGGCTGGACGATTATAGGAGGGATGATTTCTTCTACTTTCTTGACTTTGCTTATTGTGCCCATTCTCTATACTTGGTTTACCAAACCCGCAGAAAATCTCAAACCTGTCATTAAGGCTTAATAAAATAGAGATTGAATGAATGAGAGATTAGGTTACTATTTTTAATGTAACTTAATCTCTTTTCTATTACTTACCTAGTTTTCGCCTGAGTTCATCTATTTGTTCAATAGTTGAGCCAGTTAGTTTTTGAATCACTTGATCATCAAAGCCTTCTATTATTGCTTTTTCGACTATTTCTATGTTTCTTTCTTCTTTTCCTTCCTCTCTTCCTTCTTCTCTTGCCTCTTTTTCGGCAGTGGCGATGGTATTGTAATAATCACGATATTCTTTCAAGCTTTCTTCGTATTGTTTGCGGTCTTTGGGAGTAAAACTTTCCAGTTCCTTTATTCTATCTTCCATTACTTTCTTAGTTTTTGTCTGAGTGCATCTATTTGCTCTATACTTAACCCTGTTAGTTTTTGAATCACTTGATCATCAAAGCCTTCGATGATAGCCTTTTCAGCTACACCTACTTTTTCTTCTTCTCTGCCTTCTTCTCTGCCTTCTTCTCTTGCCTCTTTTTCGGCAGTGGCGATGGTATTGTAATAATCACGATATTCTTTCAAGCTTTCTTCGTATTGTTTGCGATCTTTGGGAGTGTAATTGCTTACTTCTGCTATATTAAAAACTTTTTCAAATAAGACTTTTTGTAATTTAGCTGGAACTTCATCTAAATCAGAAATATTTTTGAGTAAATAGAGCCATTTATCATAATTGCTTTCTAATTCTGCCTCAGTTTTATTGAATTTGGGCATTTCTAGGTAGATAAAACGTAATTTATCTGTGAATTTCATTTGGTTTTCTAAATCATATAGAATTACATCAGATTTTACATTCGTGTGTCCCATTCCTGAAAACTCAAAATCCATAATGGCAATCGTATAAACTGCCTGCCAATTATAATCCCATTTGCCCATTTCGGATTGTTCTTCTATGGCTCTGCTTGCATAAAAGATACTACGTTCTTTAAAAAACTCTTGCTTGGCTCGTTGCAGTTCTACGATAAACTTTTCACCCTTATCATTTTCACAATACAAATCAAAAACAGCTTTTCTTTCCAAAATATTATTTCCTAGACGCTCTGTGTTGAGGTATTGTAAATCAATAATGGTTCGTTTGTCGGCTAAAAGTGTGTTTAGAAAATCTAGTAAAATGTCCTTGTTTTCTTCTGAGCCAAAGATTTTTTTAAAACCAAAGTCTGTAAATAAATTGATATATCTGCCCATTTTCTTTTTTTGCTAAAGTACAAAAAGGATAGGAATATGCTATGATGGGATGCTTTACCTAAACTTGAGTCCGTATCTAATAGAGGAATCTTATTTAAAATTTCTTATTAAAAATCTCACTCAGAATGAAGGCTTGCTTTAAACTTGCCTTGTTTCGCAATATTTTACGAAATGCACTCGGGTTTTTCTTAGGAGATAAATGCCTGTTATCTGAGTCAAGTTCAGGTTTTTTGGGATGGTCGATTTTAATACGATTATCCCAATCAACATTTTTACCCGATTCAAAATCACTTCTAAATCTCGAATCAAAAACATCTTCTTCAAAATCTTCTGCTCTTTCTTCTAAGTTAGCAGCTCTTTGCTCTGCTTTTATTTCATCCAATAGTTCTTGAAGACTTTTTGCACTCGGTTGTTTAGGTTTAGTATTAAATGCACTAGAAGTAGAAGTACTGGTGGTAGTAGGGGCAGGAGTAAAATTACCTTGTATCTCTCTCAAAATGTCTTGTAAACTTTTTTGAGCAGGTTCAGAGACCTTTTTAGGAGGTGTTTTCTTGTCTTTTGAGCCACTTAAGCTAAAGAAAAAATATACGGCAGCCAGAGCAATATAAATAAATATTTGAAAAGAATCTTCCATATTTGTAGGGTTTAAATGATGTTTTGAAAAACATTACTTACAGAAATCGTGAATTTTAGTGTTAATCCTCTCCCAAATATACGATTTAGTTTTAACTTTGAAAGTCATTTCAATAAAAATAAGCAGGAAAATAAAGCTAAATGCAACTCAGCAAATTAGAGATAAAAGGGTTTAAGAGTTTTGGTGAGGCAGTCAGCCTTACTTTTGACAAAGGCGTAACAGGAATCGTAGGCCCTAATGGCTGTGGTAAATCCAATGTAGTAGATGCTATCAGATGGGTCTTAGGAGAGCAAAAAACTAGATCCCTTCGCTCCGATAAAATGGAAAATATCCTTTTTAATGGAACACAAAACCGCAAAGCAGCCCAAGTAGCACAGGTTTCTCTTACCTTTGACAATACTCGCTCACTCTTGCCCTCAGAGTTTGCGTATGTAACCATTACTCGCCGTTATCATCGCTCAGGAGATAGTGAATACCTCATCAATGATGTAAAATGCAGACTCAAAGATATTCAAAACCTCTTTTTAGATACGGGCATTGGACCAGATAGCTATGCAATTATAGAACTCAAAAAAGTAGATGACATCTTGAGTGATAAAGAAAACTCAAGAAGAGATTTATTTGAAAAAGCAGCAGGAATTTCTAAGTATAAAATCAGAAAAAAGGAATCACTTGTCAGGTTAGAGTCTGTGGACAAGGATTTGAATAGGGTAGGGGATATACTTTTTGAATTAGAAAAAAACCTTCGTAGCCTTGAGAGACAAGCCAAACAAGCCGAGCGATATTTTAAACTCAAAGAAAAATATAGAAATCATAGCCTTGCCTATGCTCAAAAAGCATTGGGAAGATTTATGCGGACGCAGCTAGACCTTAGCCAAAAACTACAAACTGAGACACAAAAAAGAGATACTCTCACAGCACAACTCAGACAGATAGAACAGGAACTAGAGCAAGAAAAAACCAAGATAGAGCATTTTGAGCAATCACTTGCCTACAAGCAAAAGCTATTGAATGAGCATCAAGGTAAAATCAGAAACCTTGAAAATGAAAAGAAAATCAGGAAAGAAAAGATATTTTTCTTAAATGAAAAAATAGAGAAAATAAGACTTCAGATAGAGCAAGATATCAATCAACAAGCCCTCATTAAGCAAAAAATGCAACAACTTGAAGCAGAAAGAGACTCTGCTAAGAAAATATGGCAAGAGGCTCAGAGCCAACGCTCACAGCTACAAAGCGTACTTGAAATTCAAAAACAAAAAACCTTAGAATTACAGAGTCGTCTCAAAAGCCAAGAAGAACTTTACAGAGCCAAACTCAATGGGATTAATCAAATTAACCAACGTTTTGAAATCAAAAAGAGCCAACTCAACTCTGCCAAGCAAGAACTAGAAAAAGCTGCCTCTCAGAACCAAACCCTAGAAGCTGAACTTAGAGACTATGACCAAGCACTTGAAAAATGTCAATCTGACTTAGCAGAAGCCAAGCAAGAACTGCAAGCTTTTCAAGAAAAGCAAAGCCTTAGAGAGGATGAAATCAAAGCTTTAGAACAAAAAATACAGACTCAACGTGAAAAATTAGCCGAGCAACAACGCCAAAAAGATGCTCGCCAAAATGAATATCAGCTCACACAATCTTTTTTGAGTAATTTAGAAGGCTTTCCCCAAGCCATTCAGTTTTTACAAAAAGAAAACCGTTGGGCAGAAAACGTACCCTTACTCTCAGATTTGATTGTCTGTGAAGAAAAATACAGGCGAGCTATAGAAAGCTACCTCAATCCTTGGATTAATTATTATGTAGTCAATACTAAAGAGGAAGCCTTAGAAGCCATCAATTTGTTGCAAAATGCTAAAAAAGGCAAAGCAAACTTTTTTATATTAGAAGAACTTTCCGAAATAATGATTCCGAAGGGAGTTGCTATTAAGACTTCCGAACAAGAGCCTAATATGTTTTTTGGAGGGTTAGACCTTTCCGAGTTAAAAAATAATACGGATTCTCAGCCTGTCAAAGCCTTGGAAGTCATCAGTGGAGAAAAGGCACATGAGTCATTGTTATATCATCTTTTGGGTGAGTTGTATATCTTGCCCGATGTCAGCTTTTTAGAAGAATATCCCAATCCACGGCATCAGTTTGTAACCTTGAGCGGAGAAGTCATCAAACGAAATTATCAAATCATAGGTGGCTCAGTAGGAGCATCAGAGGGGAAAAGACTAGGGGGAGCTAAAAACCTAGAAAGACTTAAGCGTGAAATAGAAGTACTGGAGCAGGCAATTCATACCATAGAAGAAGATTTAAAATTTTCACTTTCTAACCTGAAAAATCTCAAAGAAAACAAATCGCTCAAAGAAGCCTATGAAAATACTACTCGAAAAGTAAATCAAATCAATGAGCAGTTTATCAGTCTCCGAAGCAAAAAAGAACAACTAGGGAAAGTCGTAGAGAATAACCAAGGTCGGTATGAAGAAGCCCAAGAAAAAATATATGAACTTCAAGAAGAGACCAATGAGCTTTTTCCAAAAGTGCAAGAAGAGCAAACCGAAATAGAAGATTTGAGAGAACGAGTAGATGATTTAAGGGACTCTTATTCAGAGGAAAATGAAAAACTAAGCCTACAAACAACTCAGTTTAATGAGGAAAACCTCAAAGGCTATCAATTAGAAAATCGCACACAAAACCTCACACAAGAGCTAGGTTTTTTAGAAAAACAGCACGAAGACATTGCACAGCGACTCACCAAGCAAGAAGGTGAAATGCGTAACACAGAAGGAGAGTTAGAAGGTTTTCTAGAAAATGAAGAGAATTATGATGAAACCTTGCAAGATTTACACAGCCAAACAGAAGGCTACGAAAAAAACTTCAGAAGTGTAGAAAAAGACTTTTACGAACTCCGTGCCCAGAGAAATGACAAGGAAAAGGCTTTGCGTGAAACCCAAACCAACCGTGAAAACCAGGAAATGTTACTAAGAGAATTAGAAAAAAAGCAATATGAAATCAACCTAGAACTCACAGGGCTAAGAGAAAGACTGGCAGCAGAATTTGAAATCAGTGTTCAATCTATTCAAGAAGCTATTATAGAAGAAGAACTGCAAGAACTCACCGAAACTGAACTCAAAGAAAAAGCAGCTCAATATAAAAACCGCTTAGATAATATTGGCACTGTAAATCCGATGGCAATGGAAGAATACCAAGCCCAAGAAGAACGATTTAACTTTATAGATGAGCAGAAGAAAGACCTTGAATCTTCCAAAAAGTCATTGATGAAAACCATCTCGGAGACGGAAGCCTTTGCTCGCACAGCTTTTATGGAAGCGTATGAGAATATAAGACAAAACTTTATCAAGGTGTTCCGCTCACTTTTTTCTGCCGAAGACCAAGCAGACCTCAAACTCTTAGACCCTGAAAACCCACTTGAGTCTAAAATAGACATCGTAGCACAGCCCAAAGGAAAACGCCCACTGACGATTGACCAACTTTCAGGAGGTGAAAAAACCCTGACTGCTACCTCTTTGCTCTTTGCATTGTACCTCCTCAAACCTGCTCCTTTTTGTATTTTTGATGAAGTAGATGCCCCTTTGGATGATGCCAATACGGATAAATTTAACAATATTATCCGTGAATTTTCAGCGAATTCGCAGTTTATCGTGGTTACACACAATAAGCGAAGCATGGAAATGACTGACATTCTTTATGGAGTAGTGATGGCTGAGCTTGGAGTATCGAGCATTGTGCCTGTGAGTTTTCAAGAGGCTGAGAAAGTATTAGAAAATAAAACTCCTTCTTAAGGTTGAAGGGTTGATTTAGTGAAGAGATGATTTTTCTGTCATTCCGTTAGGAATCTGAAGGCGTATCAAAAGTTAGGCAGTAGCCTACGGCATGACAAAAGAATGAAACTGAAATAAGATACCCTTGTTGAGAGTCTTAGAAAATTTGTGTTTCTTGATAAAACACTGTATTTTAGAATAAAAATAATCATGAATATAAATGAAGTATTTGGTGACATAGCTGACACTATTGCCCACCTAAACCCAGAGCAAATTATACATTTAAAAGCTCCTAAGAAAATGTCTGAACGAGTAGCTGATTTACTAAATAAAAAGAAAGAATCTACACTTAATGATGAAGAGGTTACAGAACTAGAGCGTTTTTTAGCATTAGATTTATTCATTAGCCTAACCAAAGCAAAAGCAAGAGTATTCAACAACTTCAACTAAAACATAGTAAATTATAGTAATAAATAGTATTTTATGCTTATATTTGTGTTATGAAATTATCTGATTATGCAAAAAAGATAGGAGTAACTTATAGAACGGCTCACAATCATTGGAAAAAA
>JBBRUH010000221.1:0-9158 GCA_038248005.1 Cytophagales bacterium
ATCTCACGGATAAGTTCTAGAAGTTCCTCAGGTAAATCTGTCTTAGGCATTCCCAGTGTTTCGCCAGCTTGCACGGCTGCACAGGCATAGTGGTATTTACTCTGATCAAAATCTGGCAGAGAACCCATGAGGTATTGATAAAAAAGCAATCCCAAGGCAAAAATATCCGAAAGTGTAGTTAAATCCTTGCCTTTTACTCGTGTATCTTCTCGGATATACCAAGCCAATTCGGGCGAATAAAATACCATATCACCCACCAAATCTTCACTAAACTCAGGTGGATTACCTGAAAAATAGCTATTGTCAAAATCAATCAACTTGGCTGTATAATTCCCCGTCTTGGTTTGTTTGATGAGTACATTGTCTGGCTTTAAATCGCCATGGACTACCTCAGCTTTGTGCAAGACATTGAGACTGTGAGCGATGGTCTTTAAGATAAGTATTTTTTTGGGCAAAGGCAAAGTAGCTATTTCTTGAATACTCAGAGAGGCTACATCTACTTTTTCGGTTATTTTATAATACTTGGTTTCGTTTCTAAAAAAATCTACTGTAAACACCAGATTTCCTCCTTCTCCACATTTTGCATTGATTTCTTTGATAAGTGATTGATGATGCGCTTCAAATTTTTCACAGATTTTGAGTTTACGGGCTTTAGATTTAGGGCTTCCAGGGGCGTTTTTAGTGGGAAATTTTGGGGAAAGAAATTCTTTCATAAAATACTCTTTGCCATTTTTTTGGGCAAATGTCCATTTACTCAGCCCTCCTCCTGCAGTTGTAAAATCTTTGAGTACGGCATAACCTTTAATTATATCACCTTTTAACATCTTAATCTAAGCAGTTTTTTTGTTGGATATTTTCACAAAAATAACGCATTTGCCCCAATCTTTGTCTAATAGACCCAATAATCTCCTAGTAATCTCTTTAAATCTTTTAATTTTAGTATTTAATCTTTGAAAAGTAAAAATCAGCAAAAAATTAAACCTAAATTAGTATGCACGCATAACATTTTAGAAAAGTTTCCGTATAGACATAAAACAATAAAATTCTATATGAGATAATAAATACCCAATTAAATAAAGTAAATTTCTCACCATTTAATTTTTATATATTATGGAATCACAGAATAGTTCATCATTTTACTTTTTGGCTTGGGCATCTTTTGCGATTGCTGGGCTAGGCTCTCTTATAGGTATTTATTTTTTACCTGTAGATTTTTGGATAAAAGGCTATCTCGGCATGGGATATCTCTTTACACTTACAAGCAGTTTTGTATTGGCAAAAACTATCCGAGACAAACACGAATCTACTCAGTTTATGAATCGCCTGCGGACTGCAAAAACTGAAAAATTACTCACAGACTTTGAAAGGGCAGAGTTAAACTAGACTTTAAAAATATTCTCACAAAAAAGCGAAACAGGTAAATCTGTTTCGCTTTTTTTGTTTACGTTACAAACACTTAGCACTTCAATGTGAGTGTTTTGAAGTATTTGTATAAGTTAGGAAAGTTTGTTTTTATTCATTGATTTAGTTTAGCAGGCACTTTCAGAATATATAGACACAAGCACTGCTTCGCTTATGCTTGAGTCAGAGGAGGTTATCAGAATTATAATTTAAACCACACACTACATAACTCAAACACCCTCTGTTTTTGTAAAAACGGGCAAAGAGATTCTTACAGGACAAGCTTTACTTTCATTTATCGTGTCAAGTCTTCTGAAAGAAGACTTGACACAGCAGAGTAATCCACATCCCGTCTTTCAGAAGGCTTAAGGGACTATTCAATTAATAATATACCCAACTTAGAACTATTTTCTATACTGAGCCTATTTAGAAACAATTTTGCGGGCAGATTATTTTTTCAATACTCCCTGATATAGCAGAGATTTTAAGCCATAAGATGGGGAATTGAGAGATTTTAAACTTTTTTGGGTAAATCTCTAAAAAAAGTAAGCAAAAACAATCTTTTTTCGTTTCTAATTTTTAGTTTTAGCCCCTTAAAACTATTATACAAAAACCCTCAAAAATTGTGAAAAAGCGTATTGTAAAAGACTACGATCAACTGCCCGAAAGTGTATTGAATGATTTGAAGATTAAATATCCTAATGGATTCTCTGAGCATCTTATCAGATTTACCAATGCACAAGGCAAAAAAGTATCTGCTCTTCCTTTTGAGACCGAAGAGATCTACTATTTAGTGAGAATGACTGAAGAAGAAGCCATCCAAATCATCGAGGATGATGATGATTATGATGAGTTTGGAAATCTAAGTGATGAGTTTAGTGGTTCTGAATCTATTGAAAGAAGTGATGACGAGGACGAGGATGACGACAATGATACAACTCAGATACCTGACAAAGATGGTGATGGCGATGATGATGATGAATACTAAAAAACAAAACTTCCTATTGTAGGATAGGAAGTTTTGTTTTTGATAAAAGAATTGATATGTCTATGATTATTTAATCACGTCAGGCTTCTGAGCAACTGTATTAGTTCGAGGTATATCCTTTTCTATTTCTATGCTAGAAGGCTCTTTAGAACTTTTTACCTTTGGCAATGGTTCTTTTTGGAGTTGCTTTAATGCTTTGCGAGATTTCTTGATGAGTTCTTCTAAATCTTCTTTTGAGCCATTTTGCAACAATATCTCATCTGCTTTGTCAATAGGAATAGCCTGCCCGATGCGTCTGATGAAATCACTCAAAATATTCATGTAATTGATGAAAGCCTCATAAGGTGAGTCATAAGGATTAAAATAATTATGAACTTCTTCATCTGCATAGTATTTCGTACTCATATAAAAGAAATGATCACTTGCTTGCAAGTATAACCAATCTCTTTGAATGGCTTTGTCTTTGATTTTGCTTACGATGCTTTGAAGTTTATAGAGTTTTTCAAAGGCTTCTTCTTGCATTTCATTTCCGAGCCAAGCTGTGAGGTCTTTCTCAGCATCAGACCAAGAGATAGTATCAGGAATATGCAGCGAAGCCTTAGGAGTATGTTTCTGAATAACTTCAGAAGGTGTAGCAAGTCTAAAATCAGACTTCTGATGGAGTGTATTAGGTAATGCCTTCAAAAAAGCTAAAATACCCGTATCAGCTTTGTGATGCTCTCCGAAGCTTTCATAAGCCATTGTAAGGTTTACTAGTTTATCTGAAGGTTCTAATCCATTGAGCCAAGAAACGTATTTTTCGGTAGTGAGTGGCCAAGCAGCCCAGCTTCTATCCGAAAATCTAAAGGCAATGTCATCACTTAATTCATAATGACGTAGCAATATTTTTAACTTAGGAGCTACTGGATTATAATACACAAAATGAGGGCTTTTCCAACCTAATATATGATTGGCTCCTTCGGTCATGATAGCATCAAAGCCTAGCTTAGAGACAATCTCCCCTATATTGTCATTATAAATCATTTCAGTATTTCTAAATACCTTTGGAGCGGTATTAAACATCCTTTTGATTTTTTGATTATAAAGCTTAATCTGCTGCACTAATTCTTCTTCACTAATAAGTGAAGCCAGGGAATGAGCATAAAGTTCTCCAATAAACTCAACATTACCTGTCTTGGCAAGTTTTTGAAAACTCTCAATTACTTCTGGGGCATACATCTCTAGCTGATCTAGGGCAAGCCCAGAAATAGAGAAGCTCACCTTAAAGGTATCACCATATATTTTGATAAGGTCTAACAAAACTTGATTAGTAGGTAAGTAGCAATTTTTGGCTACTTTGGTAATGATTGATTTATTTTTAAAATCATCATAATAATAAGAGTCTTTACCGATGTCAAAAAAATGATATTTTTTTAGCCGAAAGGGCTGATGAAGCTGAAAATTGAGGCAAAGGGTTCGCATTTTGTTAAGTTTTAAAGATTCTTTATAAGTATTTTTGGACGAAATAATTATTAGTCTATAGCAAAAGGCTACTTACTCAAAAGTAGTTAATTTTTGAAATATATAGTATAACTAACAAGTGTATCTCATGGAATAATATAAGAAAATATGTTACTAAAAAATGGTTTTCGATAACTTTATTTCATAATTATCCATTATCGAAACTCTTGAATCGTATAGTTTTAGATAAGTGATTCATATACTTTTCTCACTTCACGTGCGGGCACTTCCCATACAAGGCTATCTACTTCATCTCTACCGTGTTTTCGGAAAAGACGAACGATACCAGGATAATTTAAAATGCCATAAATAGCATCCGCAGTAGCTTTTATATCCCAAAAATCAACTTTGATGGCGTATTTTAATATTTCTGATACACCTGATTGTTTGGAGATAACCACTGGCACATTGTTCCGCATGGCTTCAAGAGGAGAAATACCAAAAGGCTCAGACACCGAAGGCATCACATAGACATCACTAATCGCAAGCATCTGATCTACCTCTTTTCCTTTTAAAAAACCTGTAAAATGAAAGCGATCACCTATGCCTAGTTCTGCCACTCGCTTCACTATTTGGGGAAGCATGTCTCCGTTGCCTGCCATCACAAAGCGAACATTGGGCATTTGCCGAAGCACTAGGTTAGCAACCTCTACAAAGTATTCAGGGCCTTTTTGCAAAGTAATCCTACCCAAGAAGGTAACTATTTTTTCATCAATATTCTTTGGAAAAATTTCTTTCTCATCTTCCAAAGGTTTTACAGCATTATAGATGGTTATGATTTTATTCTCTGGTATGTGATACTTATCAACTGCTATTTTTTTGGTAAGGTTACTGACTGCGAATACTCGGTCAGCTTGCTCCATCCCTTTTTTCTCGATATCAAATACTCTTTGATTGATATAGCGACCGCTTCTGTCAAATTCTGTAGCATGAAGATGCACAACTAATGGTTTTCCACTAATTTTCTTAGCATTGATTCCTGCTTGATAGGTAAGCCAGTCGTGAGCATGAATCACATCAAAGTCATATTCTAGGGCTATTTGGGCAGCTACTAGAGAATAGTTATTTACTTCTTCATACAGTTTTGCACCATATTTACCTTCAAAAGTAAAATACCCCTCTGTATGTATTTCTTTGATTTCAGCATTCTCCTTGACAAGTATTTGCTCTAGATGCACAAAACTTTCATCTATCACAGTAGGCATCATCAAGTCTCCTGCCTGTACATACTCTTGGCTACTTCCAGAAGACTTATACTCATACCTGACTCTTTTTATTTTTATTTTATCTGCCCCTATGAGTGTAGCTACACTTTGGTTTTCATCACCATAGGCTTTGGGTACTACAAAGAGTATTTCTAAATCAGTGAGGGAAAGCCCCTCAGTAAGCCCAAAACAAGCTGTGCCTAGACCTCCTATGATATGAGGTGGATATTCCCATCCAAACATGAGTACTTTCATAATAGGTCGTTTTGGATTTCAGGTGATAATTTGGGTTTCATTTTTTTATATTTTTGAATCATTACACGGATTCTTAATAGCTCTGCGATACTGCATGCCTGTGAGATAGCACCATTGGGTCGGTGTGGAGGATTACCATCATGTATCTCAGAAACAGAACCCACTCCATGAAGCCACATTTCTTCTTCAAAATTTTGGTAAATTTGCTCTATTTGTGCCAGTCTTGAAGCTCCATATATTTTGAGTAATCCTTCACAAAAAGCTCCTAAAAGCCAAGGCCAAGCAGTGCCTTGATGATACGCTGAATCTCTATATGCCAAATCTCCTCCATAGACTCCTTTATAATCAGGGTGAGCAGGAGAAAGCGTTCTTAAGCCTTTAGGAGTAAGAAGTTGGTCTTCTACGATTTCTAAAATAGACTGCCTCATCTCTTCATTGAGTGGTGAATAAGGCAATGAAGTTGCAAAAACTTGATTAGGGCGTATTGCCCAATCTTTATAATCGGCATTGGTATAGTCTGCTAGATGTCCTCTGGATTCGCTCCAAAAATTCTCAATAAACGAAGAAGCAATCTGTAAAGGTAGATTCTTCCATTCATTTTGAAAAGCTTTGTCTTTTTTGCTTATCTCAAGAGCAAAACACACAGCATTATACCAGAGTGCATTGAGTTCCACGGGCATCCCTACTCTTGGCGTAACAGCTTGCCCTGATTCTGTAGCATCCATCCAAGTGAGTGCATCTCCATTTTCTTCACCTGCAAAGATTAGCCCTGAGTCAAGCATGTGGATATTATAATCTGTCCCTTCTCGGTAGGCTTGGAGAATATTATTAATGTGTACACCGTAGTTATTCCAGATGCTTGTCTTGTTTTTGAGCTGTAAGCTATATTGCTGCACAGCCCATATAAACCAAAGAGGTGCATCTGCAGAATTATAAGTAGGTGGGTTTTTTTCGCCATTGTTCATAAAAAGACCTCGCCTTAGCTCAGTCGTTTTACTGTCTAAGATTTCTTTGCACTGAGTAAGGTCTCCTAAGGAAAGTGTAAGCCCAGGTAAAGCGATAAAGCTATCTCTCCCCCACTTCCCAAACCACGGATAGCCTGCAATTAGCTCTACACGACTTCTTTTTTTGACTAGAAACTGCTGGGCAGAGTTGATTAAACAGTTCTCAAAACTATCTCTGGGGACACGCTTTTTGAGTTGTCCTTCGTAGAGTTTTTTGAGGCTAGTAGGTTGAGCTTCTTTTAGCCCCACACAAAATATAAAGCTTTCTCCTTTTTTTAAATCTATTTCAAAATAGCCAGGCATATATAAATCTTCGTGATACTCATAGCCTCGCTTTTGTTCTTCTATGTATTCAAAATCATAATACCAATCTGGGGCAGGGATAAACTCCATTTTTTTAGAGGCTTGCATATATAAAGGAGGGTAATTAGGGTAAATGCTAGACTTAATCCCGTTCTTGACCCAGCTAAATTCTAAATTGGCATCTAAATTGGCTTTGCTTAACTGATGAATAGGCCGACAAGCCAAAAATGGCTGTAAGCTTAATGTAATAGGTGCTTGTGTATCTATCACCGTATAACGCACTAAAATTCTTTCTTCCTCTTGCACCAGCAAAATTTCTCGCTCAAGCACCAAGTCTCCAATACCATAGGTGATTCTAGGGATAGGTTCTGCATCAAAATCTCTCACATACATGTGTCCTTTGGGAGCATATACCCCTCCTTTATATTGATGAATACCCAGTGGAAATCGATTATCTTTATAAATCACCGTAGCATCTAAAATAGAAAGCAATACGTGTCGGTCATTATTAAAGTCCTCCATGGGGCAGACTAGCAAGCCGTGGTATTTGCGTGTATTACAGCCAATGATAGTACTACTCGCAAAAGATCCACTCCGATTGGTTCGGATAGTTTCTCTTGCTAGAGAGTATTCTAAATTAACTAGTTCATTCTTGTCAAAATTAAGGTAACTCATCTTGGGCTTTGTGAAATAAAAGTATATAATACAAAAGAGACTTTAAATATCAATAATCCAAAGCTAATCATCATTTTAGGTTTTTCAAAGTATAGGTGAAAAGATTCTTGCAATCGTTTGTTTTTTTTGAGATTATGCCCAAAGCATGTTAGTTTTGTTTGAATAATAAGATTAAAAATTGGATAATGAGTGAATCTCCTCGAATTGTTTATTTGGATGTACACACTGTAAATTCTTTCTAAGTTTTATAGCTCTTGTGATAAGCAACCTATTAAAGGAATTTGCGATATAAAATATGAAATATGAAATATGAAATATAAAATATAAAATATGAAATATAAAATATAAAATATGAAATATAAGATATAAGATATAAGATATGAGATATGAGATATAAGATATGAGATATAAGATATAAAATATGAAATATGAAATATGAAATATAAGATATAGGATATGAATAGTGAAGCTGATAAGTTGCGTATTGCAGCAGATAAAGCAAAAAAAAAGACAGCTACACTACGATTAGCCAATGGTGGTGCAGCTTTGCCACGGGGTAGAATAAAAGGAATCAAAAACAAACCAAAAGAAGAAATAAGCTAAGATAAAGCTTCTTTACGTGCTTTTAAAAGCATTTTTAGCAGAACATTAACTGCTTTTGGTAAACTTCTTTCCCCGTTCTGGTTAGAGGTTGTGGCGGTAAGCGTAATCCACAACAGCAAACTAGTATTAGCCTCACGCTAAGACTAAATTTTTGTATCATCTAGTCATTATTTTGGATGTAAAGTAAGAAAAGTATATCTTAGTATTTCAGAATTTTATTTTATATTTGAGTTTGAATGATTCGTAAAGTTTGTTCTTAGCGAGAAGCTAAGAACAGTTGCTGTTGTGGGTATGTAAGACGCTAAGAGCAGAGGGGGTATGTGAGTCGTTAAGAGCAGAGAGGGTGTAGATTGGTTTGTAGAAAATAAAATCAAAGTCAAAATCACAGAATATAATGAGCCTCACATGCTCAGGCTCAAAGGAATCAAGATGATGGCTTTTAATGTTAGATTTAAGACCAATGTATCCATTCCTGATTATGTAGGCTTAGGGCAAAAGTGTCAGCCTTGGCTTTGGCATCGTGCAAGAAGTGAAGAACAAGAAAGAGTAAGGTATTATTTCTAACATAGAGTAATAATTTTATCATAAACGAATACAGATAATTCAAGAGATATGAAAACAATCACTTTTACTTGCGAAACGATTACGCCCATGTTCCTCTCTGGTGCAGATGGGCAAACTCCCGAACTAAGACCGCCTTCGATTAAGGGTGCTTTACGGTTTTGGTGGCGAGCGATGAATGGGCATTTAAGCCTGAAAGAACTGAAAGAAAGAGAGTCTTTAATTTTTGGTGGAACTGAAGGTAGTGGGCGAAGTAAACTACTCGTTCGCTCAAATATAATTTTATCAAAAAATAGTGTTGAGTTACTAGTACCTCATAAACCTTTTATGAAACAAGAGGCTTTTAGTGCTAATCATACTACTTTTAGTGTTACACTTAGTCTGACTCAAGCACTTGATTATTTTGATGAAACTCACATGCAGTCTCTGTTTATAATTACAGCTACTTTGGGAGGTTTTGGCAAGCGAAGCCGTAGAGGAATGGGAAGTGTTACTATTACAGATTCCACACCTCAAAAGATTATGCAACCCTCAAGTTTGGAAGACATCCTATTTCATCTCAAAAGATTTTCTCCTTACTTCGTGAATGATGGTAAGAAAATCTATCACAATTTCTCAGGTGCATTACAACAGTATGCCTCTATTAGACAAATTCAGATTGGA
>JBBRUH010000222.1:0-9108 GCA_038248005.1 Cytophagales bacterium
TCAAACCTTCCCAAAAACATCCAATCAAAAAAAATATGCTTTTTAAGTGAGAATCATTAAATTTGCCCAATATTGACAACTAATTCTTAATTATGAATTCTAATGAAGAAGAGGGTCAAATCCCTCATTGTTATGAGACAGCACAAGGCAAAGCCCCTTCTTGGCTTTTGCTCTCTACCGAAATCATGCGTACTAGCATCGGGTTTGGTGCTTATTTCGCCTCTTTTCCTTTTTTACAAATGACTCCTATGGGAGATGGTCACCCTGTACTGGTTTTGCCAGGTTTTCTGACCAATGATGTAGTAACTACCCCTTTGCGTATGTTCTTAAAAAGCCGAAATTATGAGGCAAAACCTTGGGATTTGGGTAATAATCTTGCTCATTATGATGTGCTAGAGCGGCAACTTAACCACATGGTGCGTGATTTGTCGGCTGTCTATGGCAAAAAAGTAAGTGTAATAGGCTGGAGTGCAGGTGGTATCTTTGCACGTGCTTTGGGACATACTTCCAAAGAATATGTGCGTCAGGTCATCACCTTAGGCTCACCTTTTCGTGGCATCAAAGACAAAACCAATATAGAAGGAATCTTAGGATGGGTTACGGGTAAGCATCCTGCTAATATTGACCGTGTCATTTTAGAGCGTGCTTCTGAGCCACCACCAGTGCCTAGCACAGCCATTTTTACTAAAATGGATGGAATCGTCTCTTGGCAATCTTGCAAAGACAAGCATTTAGATGGGCAAACAGAAAACGTGGAAGTAGTCGCAAGTCATTTAGATTTAGGCTTTAACCCAATGGTCTTGCACTGCATAGCAGACCGCCTTGCACAGCCTGAGAATAATTGGAAGCCTTATGTTGCTCCTGCTTGGTCTCAGTGGCTAACTTCTTTTCCTTGGGAGATGCTTTAAAACATCAAAAAAAATGCTTAATGAGATATGAATTTAAACTCATATCTCTTTTTTTTAAGATTTTCTAACCTAGATTTATTTTAGCTTTCCCCTCTATCTTTTCTTCAGTAGTAATCCTAAAATCAAAACTTTTACCTACTGGTACGCCTCTCCATTGATAAGTATATGCTTTACCATCAGCTATGAGGGAGACTTTTTGGGTATAATTACTAAAAAGCCCCCGTTCAAATAGTTCTATTTCATACTTTATGGTGTTATCCTTTGATTTAGCCATAATTTCTATGTTTACCCTGCCTTTTGTTACAGAAAAGTTTCGACTAGAAGTAAGACTTTTATTAAGCTCAAATTGTATTTCAAATTTCCCTGACATTCCTCCCTGTCTTTCTTCCTTGTAGGCTCCTATCTTCAACGCATTTTCAATAGTAAGCAAACTGTATATGTTTAGCTGATAAGTTTTTTGTAAGTATTGTTCACAGATTAAGTCTCTATCTGCTTTACTTTTTACAGTACTCATAATTCTTATGATTGCATCTACATCTTCCTTAGAGGTATAGCCAGTAATGAGATGATGAATAGCTTCAAATTTCTCATAAGCGGATAATTTTTCAAAATGAGCAGTGGAAGTGGTTCTCAGCTTATCATCTGTCTTCTTATTTTTTAGTGTTTCTTTTACTCTGGCTTGAGTGTCATAAACGACTAATCCTAGCTTATCTCCTATTTCAGGAAGAGTTCCGAGTTCTCCTCTACCTGCTTTTGAGGAGATTTCCTCCATTTCTCTTGCATCTCCTAATGCAAGCGAGCTAATGAGAGCGGCTAAGATGGAATAACCTTGTGTAATAGGTCCATAATCTCCTTTAATCTGATTTTTACGCATTTTTTCTAACTTTTCTTCATCACCACCAGAATAAATTAAGTCGAAAAGACCTGTAAATCCCTCTACTATCCCCTGCCCTACTAGCCCTTGTCTGCTCATCTTAGAAGCAATATCAAGTATATCGGCAGCTTTGGTGTAGCCAAAGGTTTTGAGAGTACTCACTAAGATACCTAGTTTACCATTAGGTGATTTTCCTTTTACGATGGCTTTAAACTTATCTGAGCCTGTTGTATGGTCTATTCCTACTTTGAGTAATGCACCAAGCACAGCCTCATCAAATGAAGCACCATTTTGCATTTTTTTGCTAAATTCAGTCAAGAATCCAAACCCGTTTTTGGCAAGAGCTATATTAAATTTATCTGTGCTGATGTTTGCATCTTCTATCTCTGCAGATATATTTTTACCTATATCTGTAACATTGGAGATATTGCCTAGCTTCTCTTTACTTTCTTTCTGTTCTGGAGTTTCTTTCTTTTCCTCACGTTGGATAAGCGATGCTGATGTAACAGAAGGTGTAACAATAAAAGGATTGGCTTTGGGAGGAAGCTCAGACAAAGGATGTTTATAGTTAGACTTGAATGGATTATCGTATGTTTCACTTGCGTTCAAAAAAGGATTTGAGCTGGATAAAGTGGATAAAAGACCTGCTTTCTTTGACTCTAAGTCTTCTGTGTTTTTAGTAGTTTTTCCTTCTTGCATAGATATTTTTAAAGTTGGCAACAAAAGAAGTTCAATTTACAAAAAAATATCTAATTGTAAGTACTTTTGTGATTAAAAAAAATACTTAGGAAGAGATTAGTTGTAAGTTACTTAGTTATTAGATTATAAGAATCTGATAATGAGTGTTTTATTTTACCTAACTTAACCTGCTCACTTTATTTAATTATTATTCCTTACAATATGAGTGACATTTTTTGCATTTAGTAATTACCTGTTTTTTTGAGCAAATATTGTTTTTTTTTTTCCACAGAACTGGGTTTGCAAACCCAGTTCTGTGGAAAAAATGAGCTTTAAACAGAATAAAATTTGGTAACTATTTATCTCAAATATAATGTCACTCATATTGATTCCTTATATATCTAAAAAATATCAACTATTTTTTAGATATCAAGACAGAAAGCGTAATATTTAGGAAGTAAATAAAAAATAATTTGAGCGGAAAACTTTATTAAACTTCAAACATTTCCACTAAATCCAAGAGAGAGATTTTTTGATTAAGATTACTTGCTATTATTTAAAAAACTATTTATTTATATCAAATTTCAAGGAGGACTTAAGCCACTCTTTGAGGCTGATTTCTTCTATTTTCCCGTAAAACTCTTCTAAATAAGGGCTAATCTCTCTCTCATATAAATCAAGATTTTTATCATATTTATTACGAGTAAATTTGATAATGAGAAAGAGTTCTTGCTCTATCGCTTTTTCATCTGCCAAAACAGGCTTAAACTCATTGATAAATAGATTCTCACCCTCTTGTTTGTGTAAAAAGATGCGTGCAATTGGGGCAATGTACTCTAATTCTTGGCGGCTAATAAGAAGGTTTTTATCTTCGGAAAAAAATTTTAATTGCCCTATTTTACCATCTTTGGTATATTCAGCATAGTAATATTGCTCAGCACTTGGCGTATATTCTATTGCAAATATGGGATAATCTATATGATCAAATATCATCAGAGACTCAGCTAGATAATGTTCTCCAGATTCATCTTCTAAATCTGAGCCAGCAAAGTATTGCTTAATTGTACTTAAACTTGTAAAGCTAACATCACGATCAGCAGCAGATTTTTTACCATGTAAGAAGGTAGAAATAACAGTATTAAACTGCGATTCTAGTTCTTTTTTAGCAGTCTTGTAGCGAAGCCCACTACTAGTGATAGCTCCTATCTGTGCTCCACTACTTCTAAACTGGATTTTGTCATTTTCATAGATTTTATCTCCTACTCGGAGATTTTTGTTGGTACGTTGTAACAAAATTTCACCTTTCACATGAGTTACATAAAAGGTGATTTTCGTATTCTCTGTTATTGCATTTGCACTTAACAAACTACTGATGCATATCATCAAAAATATTTTCATTTATTTGTGTATTTTTAGGTTGTATAAAAAAAGCTATAAAATCTCTACTTAGTCCCTTAAATCCTTTATCTTTTTTAGATAACTTTACTATAAAAGCGACTATCTCAATATAAATCACAATCATTAAGATATTGAGCTGCAAACCAAAGGTAAAATAACAGAACAATGACATCATTGCTAGTAGTAAAAAATGTCCAAAAATGCGGGCAAATCGTCCTTTTCGAAAGTAATTAATCCAAGAATTATTTTTGGCAGGAAGAACATAAAATAAGTTATACGAAATCAAGCCATATACAATGCTTAAAAAGAGGACTAAAAAAAATGAGATTTTATTTTCTTGATCCAATAAATCTAAATACACATTAAAAAGCATCAATGAACCTGAGATTGGACCAAAAGATGTCTCAATTGTATCATCTTCATAATTACCAATGATGATAATTTTATCTTTCAAAAAAACTTTAAAAAACTCTTCTTCATCTGCACCTAAGAGTGCATTAAGCTCAAATAGATTTACTTTTGTGTATTCATTGGTATTGAGATGGTAGTTTCTCACTTTAAAATCTACCACTATAGAATTGAGACTGAGAGCATTATCCATGTAACAATTAAAATAATCACCATACTTAAATTTAGCTCCATGTAAATTTTCATAGAGCAACAAAGGCATGCTTTTGACTGCTTGGCTTTGAGCGAGCTCAAATTTAAAAAAAACTTCGTCTGCCGTAGTTACATACTCTACTAGTCCTTTGGGTGCATCTAATATAAGTTTTTTAAATTTTATCTTTCCTTTATATTCTTCGCTTTCACTAGCTATTAGTAATTTTTTTTGATGATTAAATTCATTTTGTAAGAGAGCATCATCTGGAGATGGGAAGTCGAAAATAATGTCACAAAGCACATATTCATACTCGTCTGTGTGGCGGTTAAGCACTTCGAAAAGTTTTGCAAGTCTTTTTCTATCTACCATCATTTGGCGTTCTCCATTGTCATACTCTACGGTGGTTTTATCCTTGCTTACATTCACAAAAATAAATTTATCTGGAACAGGTCTATCATCATCCAGACCTAAGACAATCCTCTTAAGAACAGCAGAAGTTTGTATGAAAAAGTTTTCATTACCAAATGTGTAAGGTAAATTGAGCCACATCCAAGTAAAAACAAGTAGCACCAATGTATGTAAAAATGTAATGGTTATTTTTAGTACACCTTTTTTTGTTGAATTTGTCATTGGCTAGTATCTTTTTTAGATTAATTTTATTTTATCTAAATATATTATAAAGTAAAATGAGTGTATATTTTAAAACTGGGGTTTTGAATCAGGATAGGTTTTAGCCTTATTTTATAAAGTAAATGAAGAAATAAACAAGTATCTCATGACTATTATGTCTAATTATCAATCCAAACTCATTTTTCTCATTTGCAAGAGGAATGGTAAAATTATATCGTTCTCAATTTTTACCATTAATTATCTGAATCTGCACTGTTATAATTATAAGGAAATAACAACTTAAATTCTAATTTAACTACGCACAAGCTTTCCATGTTTTACTTTTGAATAATAAGTTTGTATTGAATAATCTGATTTCCAATAATGATTTTTACATTGTAAGTACCGTTCTATAAAACCTATACAAATGTGAGCATTTGCTGTTTACTTCCTACTTCATAGTGTCTCCTTGCCCTAGAGCTTAGATTTTTTGGACACTCCACGGGCCGACACGGTGGAACTCACCGCCCAACTTTTAAGGTTTAAGGCTGCATTAAAGTCTTTTCCTGTATGGAATCCGCACGAATCGCACTTAAACATTCTGTCTTTTAAAGTCAAATCTTGCTTCACTGATTTGCATTGTGAGCAAGTCTTAGAACTAGGGTAAAATCTATCTGCTACAACCAATATAGAACCATACCACTCACATTTATAGGTCAGTGGTCTGCGGAACTCATAATTTATCTTCTGTTCTTACCCTAACAGGAAATTTCCTTGACCAGAGACAAAAATAAAACAACTATAATGGAAGTGATTTGTAAGAGTGTTTTAATGATTTCTATTAGTTTATCAAATGTTCCTCTAATATACAAATATTTTTTGAAACTGACTTCTATTTATGTGAATTATAATGTTATCAATAAGACCTTATGTTTTGTGATTGCCTGTATTCAAAAATAAAAATTAAGACTTCAATTTAAAGAATAAAAATATAACTTCATAAACACATCAAGAGCCATTTCTAAAATAAGAAGTGCCTCTTGATGGTAGGATAAGTTCTTAGTTCTTTGACAAAATTTGATTCATAATATTAATCTCATCTTCAAAAACAGTGTGAGAGGCATTGGGGTAAATCCTCTCTGTAACCTCTGCTCCCATATCTTTAAAGACAGAAACACTCTCCTGAACTCTGGATAAAGGGATATGTGCATCTACATCACTACAGCCTAAAAAGACTGAAGTACCTGCAAAATTACCTTGATAAAAAGCAGTTTCTAATGAATCACCAATTAATCCTCCACTTAAGATAAATACGCCTCCATATTTAGTGACATTTCTGGCTACAAACTCTGCTGTAAGGCAAGCACCCTGCGAAAAACCCAAAAAATAGATATTTTCGTCTTTAATTCCTGCTTCTTTTATCTCTGTTATTAACTCCTCTAGGATTTTCAAAGCACTAGAAAGCCCAGGCTCGTTTTGTGCCTTAGGTGCCATAAAACTATAAGGATACCAAGTATGCTCCGTAGCTTGTGGAGCTAGTAAAGCAAAATCTTGTACTGTAAGTTCTTCTGCAAGTTCTAGAATGCTGTCGGCACTTGCTCCTCGTCCGTGAATCATAATCATGGCTTTGGAAGCTTCTGAAAGGGCTTTGCCCGCTTTTTTTATATTTTTAGTATGTTGAGGCATATTTTTCGGGGTTTAGAGTAATGGGTTCTAATAATTTTTCAATGTATTCTCTGCGACCTTCAAGCCAAGAAGGAAGCATTAGATGTTCGCCAAGATGCTCAAATTCTTCATCTGTCATAAAGCCTTTGGGCTTATTGGTAGAGATTTCAAAAAGTACTCCGCCTGGCTCACGAAAATAGACAGCATCAAAATACTGTCGGTCTATCACAGGGGTAGGTGAAAGCCCTACTTGTGCTACTTTTTCACGTATTTCTAGTTGCGTATCAAGGGAAGGCGTATCAAAGGCAACATGGTGCACTGTACCACTTCCTCCTATTCCATATCGGTTTTCAGATGACCACACAATGTCTATAATCTGCCCTGGTTTTGCATCCAAAGGGGCATATCTTCTTCTTGTACCACTTTCTTTCAAAAACTGGTGATTGAGTTGGTTTACAAGTACTGATTCTGTTCGCTCATACATATCTTCCCACAATTCTATGCTGTAAAAGCCACGAATAGCATGTTCCTTAGGGATATGTCCATAAGTGAAAGGCTCTCTATCATCATTGTCATTGGCGATGAGTTCTAGCCCTAAACCATCATAATCTTCAAAATAAATGACTACTTCATCAAAGCGTTCTTGAGGTGCTTTGTGCTTTACTTTAAACTGATTAAGACGCTTGATCCAGTACTCCACTGAGTTGGTAGAGATAGAAAAAGTAGTACTTACTGCCTGTCCTTTTCCTTGTCTTCCTGCACTGATGCCATTGAAGGGGAAAAAAGTCATCAAGCTACCTGGTGTACCTGATTCATCTCCATAATATAGATGATAGATGTCTGGTGAATCAAAATTAATCGTTTTTTTGATGAGTCTAAGTCCTAAAATACCTGCATAAAAATCTACATTCTTTTGCGGGGCAGATGCCATGGAGGTTACATGGTGTAGCCCTGTGATGAGAGAAGCTTTCATTCTATTGATGTTTAGTTTGAATATTAAAATAAACCACAATGTATTTAAGTAATAAGTTATAAATGATAAGTGATGAGTTATTTTATTAAAATACTGATAATCAGTTTTTTATATCAACATCAAAATGCAAACTAATTTTGACCATCTACTTATTCAGTTTAAAATAAATTAAATGTATATACATTATTTGTAATTACAACTAATTAAAGACATAAAAAGTTCACCCAATAATATGCTTTTCTACACGCTTATTTTCTTTTATAAATTTTTCGTTTCTGCACTTTTCCTAGTAGAGATGATTGAGGTTTAATAATACATAACTTCTAAAGGTTTTAGACTTTCTAAGTCTGGCAGACTTGGAAAGTCTAAAACCTTGTCAAAATTCACGCAACACCTACCACAAATCCTTCCAGAGTGATAGAATATTTTATTATTAATTATCAACAGTCTTCACTAGTAAAAGTAGCACGTCTGAATTTAGCAAGCATTGGAAAAACCTCTATATTTGTCATTCATAAGGTCTTATTTTCCTCGAGAACAAACCTTTGTCAAAGTGAAAATATTTACTTAAACAAGAGATAGTAAATTATCACTTTGCTTTTTTTATTCTCATAAAATGAAGTAGATTGGCTTTTTAGATTGGAAATACACAATAACCTGTTGAAATGAATAAAACTTTTACTTCTATTGTACTTTTTCTATTTGTATTGGCAGGTTTGAGCAATCTACTTGGGCAAATATTACCTCATGCTTTATTGAGTGAGGTAAGCAAAGTTGTATTGATGCCTTTATTAGCGATTTATTTTTTCCTTAAAAAACCTGCTATTATCCAGAAAGAAGCTATTTGGGTAGGGTTGGCGTTGTTTTTTTGCTGGGGAGGAGATGTTCTCTTGATTTTTGTAAGTCAAAATGAGCTTTTTTTTATGCTTGGTTTATTGAGTTTTTTGATAGGACATGTTTTTTATATTGTGGTCTATAGACAAGCCAAAGAACAAAAACATAAAACAGCGATTCTCTATTATAAGCCTCACTGGATTACGCCTTTTTTGATTTACTCTCTAGGACTGTATAATTTCCTTTGGCCACATCTAGGCAGTATGCAAATTCCTGTCTTGGTTTATACGATTGTCTTGATGTTGATGGGAATTTTCTCACTCAATCGTTATGATTTGACTCCTATTCTAAGTTTTAGAATGGTATTAGTGGGAGCTTGCTTATTTATTATTTCAGATTCTATGATTGCCCTTAATCGCTTCGGATTTCCTTTTGATTACGCAGGGTTTTGGATTATGCTAACTTATATCTTGGCTCAGTGGTGCATTGTAAGAGGTCTTTTGGTGCATTTTGAAAGAGAATAATTTGAATTCATAAAATAACTCACCTCTTACTAAGTAAGAGATGA
>JBBRUH010000223.1:0-9086 GCA_038248005.1 Cytophagales bacterium
ACTATCTACTGTATAAGTAATATAGTAGGCATTTAAAGGAGATAAGCTATCTCTAAGGGCTACCAAATCACTTTGTAAACTTTTAAGAATTTCGTCAATATATAACTCAGATTTCTGAATTTTTTCATACAATAAAAAACCCAAAAAACTTTCCTCCTTAAAAATTAATTCTTTTCCTTCCCCTAAATCAACTTTAACTATAGAGGTTTTGAGAGGAGTCTTTATTATATCTTGTTTAAGATCTCCAGAGATACTCTGTGCTTGGGCAGTTTGGCTAAGGCAAAGCAATGCCATGAGCCAAGAAAACAGGTTAATTCTTCGCATAATATTAAGTGTTTAAAAAAGGGTTTTATATTTAGATTTATTTAAGTTTTACTTTGAGTAAGGCTATTTCACCTTGGAGGTTATTGGCTTGCATGCTGCTTTCAGTGCTTTCATTGAGCCTGATACTTCCTCTATTTCTTTTTTTAGAATCATTGGTTTCTGTCGTTTGTAATTTATTCCTTTTGCCTATAAATAAGCCTATTTTTTTCTTTTGTGCTTCTTTGCTCACCAAAAGGATAATTTCCTGTGGTTTGGTTTCTTTAGTAGTATTTTGTACTACTAAAGAAGGCTGAGGCATTTCTTGGGTGATTTCAAAATCCTGCTCAAGTTCTACTAGCTCAACAGGTTGATTTTCAAGTATTTTTAACTTTGTTTTTTGTTTCTTTACTTTTTGATAAAGTGGCTTATCTATCTGATTCGCTAGTTCTTTTTCATTAGTCAATGCTCTTGCCTTCATAGGTAAATCATTCATAAATGAGTCTTCTTTATCTTCCGCTATTTCGTCCTTTTGTTTTTTGGATAAAAGAGTTATTTCATCTTCTGCTATTTGTTTAGCAAGGTTTGTTTCTTCTTTCATCAAAGTACTTTCCGTGTCATTTCTTTGACTGAGCGTAGAGTTTTCTTTGCTTGGATTTACCAAAGTTGCCCACATTCCTAGCAAAATCAATAGACTTGCTGCGATACCCATATAAGTAACTCTTCGCAAGATGATTACTTTTGCTTTGGGTTTAGAAGCTAACTGAGGAGCTAGTTTTTCCCAAGTTTGCTCGGGCTGCCAAGTACTACGAGGTAGCTTAAGAGGAGCAAAATTTTCTAATTTTTGACGGAGTATTTTATCTTTTTCTTCTTGGTTCATAAGGCAATTTCATTTTTTTTTAGATTTGATTGCAAGAGTAAGCGTGCTTTTCTAAATTGTGTTTTAGAGGTATTGGGGCTGATTCCTAGCTTTTCGGCTATTTCAGAATGCGTAAAACCCTCTACCACATAGAGATTAAAAACAGTGCGATAGCCTACGGGCAAATCTTGAATCATTTGATAGATGTCTTCAGCTTGTAAGATTTCTAAGGCATTTTCTTCTTCGTCTATTCCTGTGTTCGTTTCATCTGCTTCAATGTATTGATGCTTTTTTTTATTTCTGATAAAATTAAGAGATTCATTGACCATAATTTTTTTTATCCAAGCAGCTAGACTTCCCTCGTAGCGATTCTCAAAATGCTCTATATTTTTAAAAATCTTCAAAAAACCATTCATCAACACCTCCTCGGCTTCGGTCTCTTGGGCAGTGTAGCGAAAGCAAAGAGCAAACATCGCCGTAGCAAACTGCTGATAGAGAAGGTTCTGAGCCTTTGTCTCTCCTTTCCTACATCTTTTTATGAGTTCTTTTGTATCCAAGATAAATTTAATTGATTCGTGATTTCAAGTTAAGTAATGCCTAAATTAAGAGAAGGGTTGTCTAAGTAAATATAATTTTTTAAAAAACTAGGGAAATAGAGATAAATCAAGCCTTTATTTCGTTGAACGAACATAAATTTTAGGTTGTTTTTGGCTTAAAACTTACGCAAAGCCTATAATGTAGCAATTGATTCTTTTTTTTGCAGATAGCGTATCTATTCGTCGAAACATTTTATCCCCGATATGAAAACTAAAAATATTATTTATTCACTCATTTCCTTTTTTATCATTGTATCTAGTTTTTGGGCTTGTCGCCCGACTCCTATTACTACCACAGAACCCAATAACTCCTCACGCCCTAATCGTGTCTCGATGCTTTCAGAAGAAGAACTTGCCAAGATTGCAAAAGAAAAAGAAAGTCTTCAAAAACAAATTGATAATCTACTCTCTGATACTCAAAAACTAAAAAGTAGAAACTCTGGTGAATCTCTCGACCGTTTGCTCGTGCCAATAGAACTCATTGAAAAATCTATTTTAAAAGAAGCTGATTTACTCAAAGCTTTTGGCAATGAACCTGATAGCGATGATTTGGCTGCTATGAAAGAACGCCTTGATGCCAAAGATAAACGCCTCGAAGGAGTGCTAGAACAGTATGCCATACTTGATAAAGTCATCAATCAACTCAACACTAAAATCATTAAACTTCAAAAAGACATTGAAGATATAAGGATGAAGCACCCTGGGTCAGCACTCGAAGACCTTATCGTGCCTATTGAAAAACTAGACCAATCCATCGCAGAGGAAAAATCTCTTTTGTTGGCTTTTGAAAAAGACCCTACCGAAGATGACCTCAATGCACTCCTTGATAGGCTCAATCAAATAGATACACAGCTAGACAAGGCAAGGAAAAGCTATAGATATACCAAAGATTTAGACATTCAATTCAAGGCAGGTACTTTATTTGAGTCTGGGCAAACTGTCTTAAGTGAGCGAGGTAAAAAACAAATGAGTATTGTGGCAAAGGATATTCAAAAAAGCATAGACCGATACCGTAAGAAATTCCCAAATGATACTTTGAGTCTAGTTCTTAAAGTAAAAGGATATGCAGATGAACAGCCTTTTTATTCTGGACAGTCTGTAGCTGAACGCAAACAACAAAATATTGAGATTTCTCAAAAACGTGCAGAGGCTTTGGGGAATTTTATCGTTACACAAATCCCTGAGCCTCCTTTTGTTATCAAAAAAGAATTTGAAGGATTAGGGGAAGCTCTTCCACAAGGAGTAGAAGCAGGACTAGCAGACGATGCTAACCGCCGTATTTGTACGCTTTCTATCTCGATGTTGAGTGATGTAGTACAATAGATTTATTATTAAGCAATCAACAAGGACTTTACTAATCAAATGGATACTCATCATCTCATCGTCATAGCTGGGCCGACTGCTGTAGGCAAAACAGAACTAAGTCTGCAAATTGCAGCACACTTTGGAGCGGAGATTATTTCGGCTGATTCTAGGCAGTTTTATAGAGAAATGAACATAGGTACTGCCAAACCTAGCCTAGAAGAGCTTACGAGGGTAAAACATCATTTTATCAACTCTCATTCTATCCAAGAAGAATACAGTGTAGGAAAATATGAGCAAGAAGTACTTGCACTGCTTGATAAACTCTTTCAAAAAAATGCTGTGGTTCTGCTTGTAGGCGGCTCAGGTTTATATATCAAGGCCATCTGTGAAGGACTAGACGAAATGCCCGAAACCAAGAGTGAAGTGAGAGAATCACTCAATCAGCAGTGGAAAGAAGAAGGTTTGGAAGCACTCCAAAATCAACTTAAATTACTTGACCCTAAGCATTATGCAGAAGTGGATTTACAGAATCCTCATCGTGTCATTAGAGCCTTAGAGGTTTGTCTCAGTACAGGTGAACCCTACTCTCACTTCAGAACTCAGAAAAAATCTGTGAGGCCTTTCCAAATCCATAAAATAGGGCTAGAACGCCCAAGAGAAGAACTTTATAAGCGAATAGATGCACGAATGGATGAAATGCTTGCCAATGGTTTGCTAGAAGAAGTTCAAAGTTTACTCCCTTTTAAATCTCACCAGGCCTTACAGACGGTAGGCTACAATGAGATTTTTAGTTTTCTTGAAGGTGAGTATGACTGGGAAGAAGCGGTCAGACTCCTCAAACGCAACAGCCGCCGCTATGCCAAAAGACAAATGACTTGGTTTAGAAAAGAGGAGGAAATCAAGTGGTTTCCCCCATCAGACAAAGAAAGTATTTTAGGTTATCTTTCTGAGCTATGACTTTTTTAGGGACTAAAATCAGGCTTTTATGGGTAAATATTTTACAAAAATGTATAAGATAAGGAAAGTATTTAGTTTTCATTAATTTGAAAAGGCTAAGATAAAATTTTGCTAGATTGAGAATATGCATTAATTTAGACGTTTCATTTTAATATTTGAATCGAATTTAAACAAAAAATATAAAATGAGTTACACGCCTCAAAATATTCAAAACTTAATCGAGCAAGGTAATTGGAAAGGCTTGGCTCTAGCTAGTCAGTTAGTCAAAGGTTTAGGCTATCCCCCTTTAATTTTGCACAAAGTAATAGAAAAAATCATCTTGCAATACCTGCATGAATTTATGCCAGACATGGATTATCACCGTTTTGGATGTTCTATTATTGACAAGATGACTTTTGATTTGGTATATAAAAAACTGAATGAATTTCTGGAAGTACCAGTGATGGAAGTAGAAGTTTGTTCTGATTTTTTGATGCTCAAAAGCTACGTAAAAACGACAGAAAAAGAATATCAACTCATAGAGATTTATTTCGAGGAGTTTACTAATTCACTTTTTTACTCTATTCGTGCTAGTTTTAAGATTGGGAATATTCCTAGTGAGTTATGAGATATAAGTTGATTGATTATTTTACCTAATCATTTTAAATATGTTTAATTTTTTTAAGAAAAAAACGCCTAGTGTGCCTTATCAGAATTTCATCTGGTTTGGAGAAGAAGCTAAGTACGAGTTTTTGATGAAAACCCTTCAACAGCTTGTAGCCTCTAAGCAAAGAGTAGTACTACTTAGTTTTTTTGGAGATACCCAATCAAAACTAAAAGAACAATTACAAGATGTGAAAATAAGCTACCAAAGCCTTGAAAAGCAAGAAGCGCTTTCCTCTGATAGTTATTTATTTTTGGGAAATGTCTCTGAATCAGAAAATGGATTGAACTCACTTAAAAGTTTAATGGCTACTCAAAGTACTGATAATCTACGTTTTATCTTTGCAGAGCATTATCCTGCCTTTAAATACGAAAACCAAATTCTCCAAAAAATAGCTAAACTATTTCCTGAGTCAGAGATAGGATTTTATACAGCCTTGAGAGAGCCTTTTTTTGAGGTGTTTGATGGTGAACGCATTATCAAAATAATGCAAACCTTAGGAATGGATGAAAATGAAATGATTAACCACACTATGATAGATAAATCCATTATCAGAGCCCAAGAGAAAATTCAAGGCAAGATAATTCAAGAAAGACGTGCTACCTCTCAAAAAAAATGGCTAGAAATTAATCTAGCCTAAGGATTTTTGAGAAATCTACTGACTCTCTGAATCTTTCTCATATTTGTTTGGGAAATAGTTATAGAAAAGCACATCTCAAATTTACGGAAATTTCTGAATACATGACATTTTCTTGGAACACGGATTTGACGGATTTAACGGATGAGTCACAGATAAAAATCCGTATGAATCCGCTAAATCTGTGTCATTTGTGTTCCAAAAAAGCTAAACTTATTTTTTGTCATGTATTTAGCGGAAATTTATAAAATATTTTCCGTAAAACGAATTTAGTATTATTTGAACAAAACAAAAAAGGTTATCTAACTACGCTAGTCGGGATTTGTAACCCCGTCCTCAGAGCAATAAGATTTTAAATCTAACTACCTGAAATAAGCATGAGCGAAGCTGTGCTTGTACTAGTTTTGAGAAGTTATGATGCCTTCTTAGCCTATAATATTCTTCCCTCTTTTTTGAAGGTATTTATAGGTCAGGTACTTTTCTAACTCTACCAATAAGTAAATCGATAAGCCTATACTCAATATGGGTATCCAATCACTTGCCGACAAAGAAGCACTCTGAAAGGCAAGATGCATAAAAGGAGCGTAGGTATAAATAAGTTGCAATATAATGGTAGCACTTACGCCCAATAGTACTGCTGAATTGCTAAAAACGCCAATCTTAAACATAGTATGGTTGAGTGAGCGACAGTTGAAAAGAAAAAATATCTCCCCTACTACAAAAATATTTACCGCTTTGGTTCTGGCAATCTCTTGGCTTTCTCCCTGTATCAAAGCAAACTCAAAAAACACAAAAGCACCAATACAGAGTAAGACACCTACAAAGGTGATACGCATAATTAGCCAAATACTCAATATACTTGCTTGTGGTGAGCGAGGACTTCTCTGCATAATGTCTGGTTCTTTGGGTTCAAAAGCAAGCATAAGACCTAGCAAGACGGCGGTGGTCATATTAATCCATAAAATCTGAACAGGCAGAATCGGTAATTTAGTGCCTAGAATGACTGCCAACATAATAATCAGCCCTTGCCCAAAGTTGGTGGGAAGTGTCCAAGTGATAAATTTGATAAGGTTATCATATACCCCACGCCCTTCTTCTATGGCTGCGGTAATGCTTGAAAAGTTATCATCTACCAAAATCATATCAGCAGTTTCTTTGGCTACATCTGTGCCTGTGATGCCCATTGAAATGCCTATATTAGCCTGCTGCAGCGAGGGAGCATCATTGACCCCGTCTCCTGTCATTGCGATAATGGCATCTTCTTTTTGTAGTGCTTTTACGAGGCGAAGTTTGTCTTCGGGTGATACACGAGCAAAGACACAGACTTCATCAATACATTGTCTAAGTGCTTCATCAGAGAGTTTACTGATTTGCTTGCCATTCAGTACTTTACCATCATTTTTAAGTTGTTCTGTGGAGATGATATTGAGTTTTTCAGCAATGGCAAGTGCTGTAAGTTCGTGGTCGCCTGTAATCATCTTCACTGCCACACCTGCTTCTTGGCAGGCACGAATGGCTTCAATAGCCCCAGGGCGAGGAGGGTCTATCATGGCTTGAAGACCTAAGAAAGTAAGGTTTTGAGTAATATCGTCATGAGAAATATCTTTATAACCTATCGGAAAAGTAGCATAAGCAAAGGCAAGTACCCTTAACCCTTCACTCGCCATTTGGTTGGCTTGCTGTGTATAGAAATCTTGCTCTATGTCTTTTTCGTCTCCTTCTGGCATCAATACCCTCTGGCAACGCTCAAGAATCTGCTCCACTGAGCCTTTCACAAAGGCTATATTTTCTTGTTTTTCTTCATCTTGGTGCAAGGTAGCCATGTATTGATACTGAGATTCAAAAGGAATAATATCTATGCGTGGCAATTGAGTATGTAGGGCAGTGGCATCAAGGTCTGCTTTTTGGGCTACGGTGAGGAGAGCCGCTTCGGTGGGGTCGCCTTCTATTTGCCAAGTATCTTCTTTTAGAAAAAGTCTTGCATCGTTGCAAAGCAATCCTGCAAGAAGACATTTTTGTAAAGCAATATTCTCATTAACTTGAATGATGGATTGCTCTTGAGAAAAATCTCCCTCAGGGGCATAGCCTGTTCCTGACACCTCAATATGGTTTTTACCTACCAAGATATGTTGGACAGTCATTTGATTTTGAGTGAGTGTACCCGTCTTATCTGAGCAAATCACAGAAGTACTTCCTAAGGTTTCCACGGCAGGAAGTTTGCGAATTACAGCATTGCGTTTAGCCATTTTGGAAACACCAATCGCCAAAATAATGGTCATTGCGGCAGGAAGTCCTTCGGGAATAGCCCCCACAGCCAAAGCTACAGCTGCCATAAACATGTTTAAAGTACTCTCTCCTCTGAGCAAGCCTATTACAAAAGTTACACCCGCAAAGCCCAAAATAATATAAAGCATCCAGTTACTAAAAGCAGCAATCTGTTTTGTGAGAGGGGTATCAAGTACATCAGCGGAGGCAATCATTTGATTAATTTTGCCTATTTGTGTCTCATTGCCAATCGCAGTAACCAATCCAGTAGCTATTCCATAAGTTACTAAGGTAGAAGAAAAAGCCATATTACTCTGTTCTGCAAGGATGGCTTCCTCCGAAAGGGCTTCTATTTGTTTTGTAGTGGAGATAGATTCTCCTGTGAGAGAAGATTCATCTACTTGTAATTCTTTACTCTTAATAATCCTCAAATCAGCAGGGACTCTATCACCAGATTGTAACAAGACAATATCCCCAATGGTAAGATTAGAGGATTCTATTCTTTGTTTTTTACCTCCTCTGATGACGGTAGCCTCTTGGTTCATCATCTTAGAGAGTGCTTCTATAGAATTGAGGGCTTTTATTTCTTGTAAAAAACCAATGGTAGCATTGGCAAGCACTACCCCAAATATCACCGCAGAATCTACCCACTCACCCAAAAAAGCAGTGATAAAACCAGCACCCAATAAGATGTAGATAAGCGGCTGATTGATTTCATCTAAAAAAATGAGAAAGAGTGATTTTCTTTTTTTTTGGACTAGTGCATTTTTACCATATTTTTCTTGACGAAGGCTGGCTTCATCTTTGCTAAGTCCTTGTGTGTCAGAAGGAGTCTGAGTTTGAGATAAGGCTTCCTTGGGGCTGAGTAAAGTCCATTGAGTCTTTTGAAGACTTTCCATAGTTCTTAGTTTTTAAATTATTCGCTTATTTAAAATCGTACAGTCAAGTCTTCAGAAAATAGAAAGCCTTCTTCTAATCAAGCATTTCTAATTCTCCTAAGTATCAAAATAGAAAAAGAAAAAGAAAAGAATACTATAAAACCAAAGTAAGAGATTAGTTATAAGTTATTAATTATTGGGTTATTAAGTTATTGATAATGAGCATTTTGGTCAAGATAAATATCCATGTTATTTTTAAACCATTACAAAGAGTATTCTCCATAACTCATAATTTCCAATATCCCTTGATACTACCTTCATGAATATGATTCTAGCTATAAATGTTAGAATTAAGGTAATTAGATTTTTTGATTTCACGTTGGATGATTTAGTCTTGATTAAAGGTATGAAAAAGAAAGTGAGTTAGCAAGAAGTATTGGGGGAAATTATACTCCATTACCATTCATATACACCTTTCATTATAAAATAGAGCTGTTACACACTGGTTATCAACACTTTACTTTTTTTATAACCATATATGTACATAGAAAACACAGGGAATTGCTTACGAAAATCTCCTGTACTAGGCAGCAAAGCTCATCATTCTAAGATTCTCAAATAAAAAATTGACATAAATAATTGAAAA
>JBBRUH010000224.1:0-9081 GCA_038248005.1 Cytophagales bacterium
ACGCCCACCCTCACGGCTTCGGTCAATCTCTTCGCTAATATTGCGCAAGGGCAATCCATCTGTAATGGAAATACCATTACTTTTTTCGCCGAGCCAGTCAATGGTGGCAGCACTCCGCAATACGAATGGTATATTGCCGATAGTTTGGTGGCTACTACGCAAGATAATTTCTACAGTAGTAATCAATTTCCCACCAATACCAATCCTATCAATGTGTATGTCAGGATGACCTCTTCCTATCCTTGCTTGACCAATAATCCAATCAATTCAAGTAATTTTTCTTTTCGCACCCAAAGCAATGTCGTGCCTTTTGTGGGTTTAGAAACATTGGATGGCACGAGTATTTGTAACGGAGAGTTAGCCCGCTTCAAAGCAAATACTAATGGCGGTGGTGTAGAACCTCTTTTTCAATGGCGCATCAATCAGATACCACAAGGTTTGGCTACAACTAATGATATTTTTACAAGTGTTACCTTACAAGATGATGATACCATCAGCGTTACGATGATTTCATCTTTAACCTGTGCGTCTCCACAAATAGTCAATTCCAATGAGATTGTGATGCAAGTCAATCCTGCACCAACAGTAACCGTAAGCACCAACAGTGGCAATAGCACTTGCCAAGGAGGCAGTATCACCTTTACTGCCCAAGCCCAAAATGCAGGTACAAGCCCAAGCTATCAGTGGAGGAGAAACGGGCAAAATATCGCAGGAGCAACTACCCCAACCTACATCATCAACAGTCTAAGCCCTGCTGACAACAACGTCAATGTAGATGTAGTCCTGACCACCACAATCAATTGCAATGAACCTGTGGATGTTTCCAATCCCATCAATATAACTGTAGCTACTAGCATTGCACCTGTGGTGAACATCAAGTCTAAACAAGGTTTCCCGATATGCAGAGGCAGTGATGTCATTTTTGAAATAGACCAAATCAATATATCAGACCCGAATGCTACCTACATCTGGAAAGTAAATGGCAATGCAGTGGCAAACAGCAATTCGGCTACCTTCAATGCAGGAGTCTTGCAAAATGGGCAGACAGTACAGTTACAATATACCACTACGCTTTCTTGTGCCAACCCCAAGACGGTTAATTCTAATACCTTGACTGTCAATACACAAGCACTTAACGAGCCTACAAACTTGACTACTTCGGCTTTGGGTGTAAGCCAAATCAACTTGACTTGGCAAGACAATACTGCTAATGAAACCCGTTTTCGCATTGAACGGTCAATAGGCAATGATGCCAATTTCCAGTTTTTGAATACCGTAGGAAGCAATGTTACCTTCTTCTCAGACCAAAATGTATCTAGTCAGACGGCTTATTTCTACCGTGTCAGTGCCTTGAATGACAATATACCAGGCTGCTCATCTGAACCTTCTTTGGTAGTTGGTGCTGTTACAGGAAGTGGAGAAATCGTTACTGCCTTGCCTCCCGATGCTCTTTTAAAGGAAGAAATGACCTTATTTCCAAACCCAAGTAATAATGGATTGTATCAACTTCATTGTCTATTACAAGGCGAGGGAGAAGTAAAATTTGAAGTTTATAACCCTATGCAAAAAGAAGTCATGAGTCAAAAAATCTATAAAAAATTTACTGAAGAAGACATCTTTCTTGATTTCTCTTCTCTGAGTGTGGGAATCTATTACCTCAAAATCACTTACCAAGACAAGGTCTATTTAAAGAAAATGATACGGAATTAAGAATATAAATTATGCTACTAGACACTTTCGCTCAATCTCACACAAACCCTCCCCTCAGGGGAGGGCTTTCTCCCCCCCTTCCCGCTAAGGGGAAGGGGCCGGGGATTGGAATTAAACTACAAAAATTAAACATTACTATAATGAAAACAACAAGATTATTTATTCTCTTATTATTACAAGTTCCATGCTGGGTTTTTGCCCAAAATGTCCCTAAAGCACTTGCACCAGAAAAAGCCGAAGGTGCTTTTTATGGAGTAAGTAAGTCCTTTTCTTTTGATACTACGATTAGAGAAGAGGATATTCAAGAAGGGAGTTATGATAACTTTGCCAAAGGGGGAAAGTTTTATGCACTGTTGATAGGGGTGCAAGATTATAAAGACACACGAATCAAAGCCCTAGGCAGACCCGTGATAGATGCTCAAAATCTATATGATATTTTGTCGGAGAGATACGTTTTCGAAAAATCCAATATGAGTTTTCTTAAAAACCCCACACGCTCTGAGATAACTAAATCATTGGATTCTCTGAGTAAAAAAGTAACCCCCAAAGACAATGTACTTATCTTTTATGCAGGTCATGGCTTTTGGGATGGAGGAATGGAAACAGGCTATTGGTTTCCCAAAGAAGCACTCAGTGATGATAAATCTACTTGGTTTTCTAACAATGAATTATTTGCCTATTTAAGAAATATCAGGTCTAAACATACTTTACTGATTACTGATGCTTGCTTTTCGGGAGGTGTTTTTAAAAGCAATCGTGATGCTTTTGATGATGCTGATGTTTCTATTACACGCCAATATGACACACCTAGCCGCAGGGCAATGACAAGTGGTGCATTGACTACAGTGCCTGATGAGAGTGCTTTTATTAATTTTTTGACCAAGCAACTTCGCCAGAATGATGATGTCTTTCTGACTGCTTCTGATTTATTCTTTGCCATCAAAAACCCAATTATTCGGGCTTCTGAAAAGGGAGTATTGCCTCAGTTTGGAGAGTTAAATTTAGATGCTCATCAGGGTGGAGATTTTATTTTTGTACTTCGTCGCCCTAAAAAAAAAGATAAGGAGTGAGGTTTAGGCTTGGTAATGGTTTAAAAATAGAACGGACGTTTATCTTGACCAAAATGCTCACTGTCAATAGCTTAATAACCCAATAATTAATAATTAATCTCTTACTTGATAGGTTGTCAATTATAAAAACTCTGTTAATTGCATATTGGATGAAGTGATTTATTTGAACACTCTTTAATAGATTGGATATCAGGCACATAAAAAAACACTTAGCAATTTTACTTGCTAAGTGTTTGATTTTTAAGCTCTTCCTCTTGGGCTCGAACCAAGGACCCTCTGATTAACAGTCAGATGCTCTAACCAGCTGAGCTAAGGAAGACTGTCTTTAATTGAGGTACAAAATAAGCGTATGTTTTTGACTTGTGCAAATTTTAGAGGATAATTTTTTGGTTTTTTTTCATAAACGGGCTTTTTAAACAAAAGTTAAAAACATAAAGTTTGGAGTCTTAATTTTATTGCCAAATTTTAGTAGAACTTATAAGAGTTTCACATAATTTTTATATATTTAAGATTTATAAATTAAGACTTTAAGCCTTTATGCAAAAAAATCAATTCTTTCTAATGTTTTTAGCTGCTTTGATGGGAGGGATGATGTCTTTGGGAGCATATCTTCTGATACTTTCTCAAAATAAATATGCCTCCATAGAGCAATATCAGCAGCAAAGTTTTTCCCGATTGCTAGATACCAGTGCAGTAGTACCCAAAGGGTTAAACTTTTTGTATGCCTCTAAGACTGTTAGTCCTGCCGTGGTGCATATTAAGACTACTATGGAAAGGCGTGAAATTAATTATGATGATTCTCCAGAAATAGAAGATATGATTAGGCATTTTCATGGTGGCTCTTCTAATTATCCACCAAGACAGTCATCAGGCTCAGGAGTTATTATTTCTGATGATGGATATATAGCTACCAATTACCACGTAATTAGTGAAGCAGGGAAGATAGAAGTAGTCTTAAATGATAAAAGAAGTTATGAGGCTCAACTAATAGGAAAAGACCCAGCGACAGATTTGGCTCTCTTAAAAATTTCGGCTAAAAATCTTCCTTTTATAAGGTATGGAGATTCAGAATCTTTGCAAGTAGGGGAGTGGGTGCTTGCAATTGGGAATCCCTTTGATCTGACTTCTACCGTTACGGCAGGAATCGTCAGTGCCAAAGGGCGTAGCATTAATCTGCTCAAAGACCAGCAGTATGCGATTGAGTCATTCATCCAAACGGATGCTGCCGTCAATCCTGGCAATAGTGGTGGGGCACTCGTCAATCTAAAAGGAGAATTAATAGGTATCAACACTGCCATTGCAACACAGACAGGCTATTATGCAGGCTATTCTTTTGCTGTTCCGATTAATTTGGTCAAAAAAGTAATGAATGATTTGATGAGTTTTGGTGAGATTCAGAGAGCTATCTTGGGTGTAAGTATTCAAGAAGTGGATGCTGCCTTGGCTCAAGAAATGAAACTGACAGATTTACACGGAGTTTATATTAAATCTGTGGTCAAAAATGGAGCAGCTAATCTAGCAGGAATCAAGGCAGGAGATGTCATCAAAAAAATAGATGAGGTAGAGATTAATTCGTCTTCGGAGTTACAGACAAACATCGCCATTCATCATCCAGGAGAGGAGGTCAAGATTACGTATGAAAGAAACCAAAAGACGAGAGTAGTCAAAGTCAAACTAGGAAGCCAAGAGGGTGCAGTCAAGCTATTGAGTAAGCTCAGACCTAAAGAAGATTTAATATTAGGGGCAAAATTTAGAGAATTGGATGTCCGTGAAAAAAAACAACTAGGCTTAGACAATGGCGTAAAAGTGGTATGGCTAGGCAAGGGTAAATTTCAAAAATCAGGGATTAAACAAGGTTTTATTATCACCAAAATCAATGACCAAAGCATTCAAACGATTTCACAACTTACTAAGATTATCTACCAACAAAAAAAACTCATCGCACTTGATGGTGTTTACCCTAATGGAAAAAAAGACTATTATGCCGTAGAAGGATAATTTTTATTGATAATTTTCATTATATTGGCTTCTTAGTTATGGGTCAAAGAGACCTTATGAAAATCATTACCAAAAAAAATACCTAAATACATTATGCTTCAACGCAATACTGTCCAAGAAATATTTGATACTTTAAAAATTAAAGCTAAAAATCCTGCCTTCTACACAGGGCAAACCTCTGGATACGATTCCTCTGCCCCTACACTTAAAGTTCATACACCTATAGATGGTTCTGCACTTGCAGAAGTATATCTAGCAACTCAAGACGAATACAACCAAGTCATAGAAAAATCTCAGGAAGCTTTTTCTACTTGGAGAACTACACCTGCTCCCCAAAGAGGAGAAATCGTAAGACAAATAGGCTTAAAACTTCGCCAATACAAGGCCCCCTTGGGCAAGCTAGTAAGCCTCGAGATGGGTAAAATCTACCAAGAAGGACTAGGCGAAGTGCAAGAAATGATAGATATATGTGATTTTGCAGTAGGGCTTTCTAGACAGCTTTACGGAGTTACGATGAAGTCAGAGCGACCTGAACACCGTATGTTTGAGCAATATCAGCCAATAGGCACTGTAGGGATTATCTCTGCATTTAATTTTCCAGTAGCAGTCTGGGCTTGGAATGCCATGCTTGCTGTTGTCTGTGGAGATGTCTGTATCTGGAAGCCTTCTGAAAAAACACCTCTTACTGCGATTGCTTGTCAGCATATAGTAGCAGAAGTACTCCTTGAAAACGAACTACCCGAAGGAATATTTAACCTAGTGATAGGCGATAGAAACCTAGGTGAATGGATGGCAAAAGATGAAAGAATCCCTCTACTCTCTGCCACAGGCTCTACCAGAATGGGCAAGGAGGTCGCCAAGAATGTAGCTTCACGATTAGGTAAATCACTCTTAGAGTTAGGAGGAAACAATGCACTAATTATCACAGAACATGCCAACCTAGATTTAGCCATCAGAGCTACTGTCTTTGGCTCGGTAGGTACTTGCGGACAGCGCTGCACTACTACTCGCCGTTTGATAGTGCATGAGTCGGTTTTTGAGCAAGTAAAAGAGACTCTTTGTAAAGCATATCCACAGTTAAATATCGGAAATCCATTAGAAGAAGGTACTCTAGTAGGTCCTCTCATTGACGCAGATGCTGTCAGAAATTTTCAGAATGCCTTAGAGAACGTTCAAAATGAAGGAGGCAAACTTTTAGTAGGAGGTAAGATATTAAGAGAAAATCCACTTTTTGAGCATGGATATTACGTTACTCCTGCAATAGTAGAAGCACAAAACCATTATGATACCGTGCAGACCGAAACTTTTGCACCTATTTTATATCTGATTCCGTACAAAGGAGATGTTCAAGAAGCTATAAAATTACAAAATAGTGTAAAACAAGGTTTATCTTCAGCTATTTTCACGCAAAACTTACTTCAGTCGGAGGCTTTTCTAGCTGAAAGAGGCTCAGATTGTGGGATTGCAAACGTAAATATAGGCACTTCGGGTGCTGAGATAGGGGGAGCTTTTGGAGGAGAGAAAGAAACTGGGGGAGGAAGAGAGTCGGGTTCTGACGCTTGGAAGGTCTATATGCGTCGCCAAACCAATACAATAAATTATAGTCAAAATATGCCACTTGCACAAGGCATAAAATTTGATTTAGAAATATAAAATTAGTAACTTGGTTTTCATAAAAGTACACAAAGTACAGTTTTGATAAAAAAGTTATTTTTTCTTACATAAGTTTTTTATAGGCAATAAAAACAAGTTATTTATTGCTTTCTTTAATGAACTTTGTAAAATCATAACATTGAATAAACGAATATAAGTTTAAACTATGGCGAATTATCACGCAGTAATGCTTATTGATGACAATGAAATCGACAATTTGATTAATCAAAAAATTATCGAATCTTCTGGCATCTGTAACCACATTTTCACACACACAGGAGGTCGAAGTGCCATTGAATTTTTGAAGAATGCTGAAAAAATAGCAGACTCCGCAGGCAAAAAAGAGCTTATGCCCGAAATTATTTTTTTGGACATAGATATGCCATTGATGGACGGATTTCAGTTTTTGGATGAGTTCGAAAATTTATCACAAAATATTCGTGAGCATTGCAAAATTGTCATGCTTACCTCGTCTATTAACTCGAAAGATGTAAGACGTTCGAAGCGATATGCTAATGTGAAAGAATATATTAACAAACCCCTTACCAAAGAAAGCCTTAAGGCTTTGAGTGTATAAACGGTTTGGTTGATTAAAAAGCCCGAAGGTTTTATACTTTCGGGCTTTTTAGGTTTGTGGAGATGGGTAAATCTTCAAACAAGCTGAGTCTTTTGTCGTTCTTAAGAGAAAAGTATATCTTTTTCGAATAAAATTTTCTGCATTTTAACAAAATACCTAATATGACTTGGTTTACTACCTTATTTATATCCCTAAATCTATTAAGTACCTCCATTTCTCAACCTATTTTTACACAAGTAGGCGCTGATACTCTCTCCCTTTCTGAGCGTGAAACGAATGATGATATTTGGAAAATTTTACTTAAAGTAAAATCTACCTACAAAGATTTGATATATATTCCTCAATTTACACCAGAAGTAAAGGCTCTTGATGGCAAAATTATCACTATAAAAGGCTATATGTATCCATTGGAAGAGGCAAGCAAACATGAGTTTTTTATGCTTTCCTACTATCCTGTCAATGTCTGTTTCTTTTGTGGTGGTTCAGGCCCTGAGTCTGTAGTAGAAGTATCTGCTTCTAAGCCTATCCCTTATACCTCCAAGCCTATTACTTTAAAGGGAAAACTGAAACTCAATTCAAATGACACCAACCGTCTTTTCTTTTTGCTTCTCTCTGCTGAGGTCGAAAAATAAAATACAAAATAGAGTTAGGTTCTTTTTTGAAAAGTAAAAATGAGTTATACCTTATATTTCAGTAATAATTTCTATTGATAAAAAGAATTTAAGTATTTGATATTCAATAACTTAAACTAATAAATACCGTTCAAGTGAAGACGCTTGAACGAGGTGAATTTTTACCAAAATATGACTTATACACAAGGAAAAACCTTTGATACAATAAATTTTCAAGAACAGCCCTTAGAAAAAGGGGAGTATGAAAACTGTGTATTTCAGCAATGTGATTTTTCTAATACAAATCTTTCTGAGATTAGATTTATGGATTGTGAGTTTATAGTCTGTAATTTGAGTCTAGTGAAACTGACAAAGACTGCTTTCCAAGATGTGAAGTTTAAAGAATGTAAGATGCTAGGATTGCACTTTGAAGACTGCAATCAGTTTAGTATTTCATTTTTATTTGAAGCCTGCCAACTTAATCATTCTTCCTTTTATCAAATCAAAATCAAAAAGACTCTTTTTAAAAACTCTCAGTTACAAGAAGTTGATTTTACGGAGTGTGACTTAATGAGTGCTGTTTTTGAAAACTGTGATTTGACACGAGCTACTTTTGATAATACAAACCTAGAAAAAGCTGATTTCCGAACCTCACACCACTACTCTATAAATCCTGAGATAAACCGAATCAAAAAAGCAAAATTTTCATTGCCAAGCATCTTAGGATTATTAGATAAATATGATATTGTGATTGAGCATAGTAATCAATGAAGTAAATGAGTAAGGAATAATAATTAAATAAAGTAACACGTTAGTTTAAGTAAAAAACTCATAACTCATCATTTATAAGGGAGTAAGCAAGAAATAATATGCCCAAATTATTGGAGGCTTAAGAAAATGCTTGTTCTGAAAAAATCTATTTTAAAAATGAGCGGTCTGATTATACTATTTAACCCTGAGGGGTGTAATTTTTGTAGAAATGTAATTATTATCCAATCAATAAGCTCCATCGGAGCGAAACAAGCCAGAAGATAAACCGACAAATTAGTTTCACTCCTACGGAGCTAATGCTGACTTTTAAATCTATTTCTACAAAGATGTTACTCCTACGGAGCAATTATTAGAGTTCTTGAATTCAAGAAATTAGGTGAGAAGCTTCGTATTCAGGTATTTCTGACTAAAATGTGGAAAATATAAAACAGGGTATATTATTTATTCAATGCTCGCTAACTCATCTCTTACTAAGCAGGCTCAATTCCGTCTCACTCATTTTAATTGGGTGCATCTCAAAATGTCGTTTTTGCTTAAAATGTAATTGAAAAACGCACTCTATTGAGAATATTTGGTTACTATTTTTGGTCGTGTTATAAATGTAATGTTTTCAAATTTTGAAAATCATTGTAAGAGTATCTATACGAGAAAAAAAGCATACTGAACCCACCCTTACAAATATAACACTACC